>CAJXWI010000225.1 GCA_913062735.1 uncultured Arcobacter sp. | reverse complement strand
AATTTGCTACGGTATCATAAGAAGCTTCTTCTAAAAATGCAATTCCTCCTGCAACGGCACTGGCTGCGCACATAACTCCACAATAAGCAGAAAGTCTTCCCACACTTGTTTTTAAATGAATGGTTGAGAGATGAGAAAATACCAGGCCTCTAATTAATTGTTCTTTTGATAACTTTTTTTCTTGTGCATATTTAATAATAGGCAATGAGGCTGTCATTCCTTGATTTCCACTGCCACTTGTAGTCATAACGGGTAAAGAACAGCCACTCATTCGTGCATCACTTCCTGCTGCTGTAAATGAAACACATTTATTTCGTATATCTTTGCCATAAAAACCTTCATTCATGTTTTTTAGAATCAGACTTCCTATATTTACCCCAAATTCTTCTTTTAATCCTGCATTTGCAATACTTGAGTTTAAACGTATTACTTGATCAAACAAAGCTTCAACTTCTTTTGTATCAATGCTTTTAGCAAAATCATAAATTGATTTGATACTTAGAGCTGCTCGATCATTTTTATTTGTTTTAAAATCAATATCATTACAGATTTGTTCCACTAAGATTTTTTTGTTTTTTTCAATTCTTGTAATGTTCGTATGAAAATGTTTTATCTCAACGAGTGCGGAGTCATTCTTGTAAAAAGCTTCTACTTTAATATAGAGTTTGACAGAGCTTTTATCATGAATTACGTTTATAGGATTGCTTTCTAAGTAGTGTTTTGCATTTTGTATGTCTTTTTTACTTAAATCACTAATTACCATTAATTCTTTTTTAGAATCTCCTGCACTAAGACCTAAGGCAACAGCTGCTTCTATTCCAATCATGCCTTCACTATTTGGAATAGTTACCGATTTGACATTTTTTATCATATTTCCTGATACATAAATGTCAATTTTAAGAGGTAGTTCTCCTAATACTTCTTTTGCTTTTGCAGCAACATAAGCTATTGCAATTGGTTCTGTACATCCTTGTGCCGGTACAATTTCTTCTCGTAAAATATTTAAAATTTCTTGTTTATTCATATTTATTCCCTTGTCGAATATGATTTATTTATTTGACATAGTATTACTATTAGTTATACTATGTCAAATAATGAATAATTATTGATTATATAAAGGATGATTATATGGATTCAAATCTTCTAAAGATTTTTGTAGCTGTTGCAGAAAAAAAAAGTATCAGTATGGCAGCAAAAAAATTAAAAGTGACACAAACAAATGTAAGTTTAAGAATCAAACAATTAGAGAAGAATATTTCATTTGAGCTCTTTCACCGTGTACCTAAAGGAGTATTATTAACTAAAGAAGGTGAAAAACTTTTACCTTTAGCAGTAGAAATAGTAAATAAAGTAAAAGAAGCAAAGTCCCAGATTAGAAATATAAAAAAACAAGACTCACTAATAATTGGGTCTACTTATTCTAATACAAAAATGCGACTCATTCCTTTATTAAAAAAACTAAATAAAGATTATCCTGAAGTTAAATTAGAACTGGTTACTAACAATACAATTGCGCTTACACAAATGTTATTAGAATACAAAGTGGATATTGCTTTTATTAATAATGAACCCAAACATGAAGATTTAATCTTATTAAAAAAGTTTGATAATGAATTATTGTTTATAGAATCAAAAAACGAAGCTTCTAAGGACGCTATTTTAGGACATGAAGGCATTTGCGCTTTTTTTAATGCCTCAAAAACCTATTATGAGTATTTAGGTACTAGGGATTATGAAGTCTTAGAATTGGCTAATTTTGAGGTAATTCTTGCTTGTGTGGAACTGGGAATGGGACGTACTTTACTTCCAAAATCAATTGTAGATAGATATGGTTATTTAAATAAAGTAAAAATTACAAAAGTAGATAAAAGTATTGTAAATATTCCTACTTGTTTGGTTTGCAGAAAAAACAATCTACCTAAAATAAGTACTTATTTAAAGAAAGTATCTTTGGGTGAATAAAAATACTTTGATAAAGATATAATAGAATATGAAAACTACAATACTCCTATTCCTTTTTTTGTCAGAAATTTTGGCTATTGATATTATTCAAAAAAGAATTGTTTTTGATAATAAAAGAGTAGAACTTACAAAAGAATATATAAAATCGCATTACTCCCTTAAGGTGAACAATATAAAGATAAAGCCTGAAATAATAGTAGTGCACCATACAGGAATCAATGATTTTAACACATCATTTATGCGTTTTTATGCGTCTGTTTTGCCAAATGACAGAGGCGATATAAAAAAAGCAGGCAAACTAAATGTTTCAACACATTTTTTAGTTAATAGAGATGGTAGTATTTACCAAATGATGGATGAAACAACTATGGCAAGGCATGTAATTGGTCTTAATTATTCAAGTATTGGTATTGAGAATGTAGGAGGGGAGAAGTTTGATGATAATCTCACTTCTAAACAGTTAGAAGCAAATATTAAATTGATTAAGTATTTACAGAAAAAGTATAAAAGTATTAAGTATGTAATCGCACATTCTGAATATAAAACATTCGAAAATCACTCTTTATGGTTAGAAAAAGATACTTCGTACCGCACAATTAAACACGATCCTTCTATTCGTTTTATGAAGGAACTACGTAAAAAACTTAAAGGAAACAAGAAGTAAGAATTTTTTGCTTTTCAAATAAAATAAAATTCTTATGAAATAATTATTGTTTTCGTATTTTTTACAAAAGTACTAAGCTTCAGGTCTTCTTTACTTGTTAAAACTAAAACTATTGATATAAATTTCTATCTTAAGTCAAATAATTTCAATTTAGTTTATAATATATCGAGTTATTTAATACAAGGCGAATTATGATGAAAAATTATTTATTAACTATTCTCTTTTTTAGGTTAATAAAAATGCAAATATTATTCGTTAAATAATTAATATAAAGGAAAATAAATGAAATACATTTTACCTATGTTAGTAATCGTATTTATTTTTGTACCCCTAGATATTTATGCAAAAAGTGAAACAATAAAAAAAGTATTGTATGTTAATTCTTATCACAGTGGATATGATTGGAGTGATGATATTACTAAAGCTATTAAACAGACAATAAGCGACTCTGCGATGAAAATTGATTTTAAAGTAATAGAAATGAATACCAAGTTAAACTATTCAGAAAAATTTAAAATAAAAGCAGGGTTAAAAGTAAAACATTTAATTGAGAGCTTCAATCCTGATGTCGTCATTGTTTCAGATGATAATGCTGCAAAATATGTGATTGTTCCATATTATTTAAACAGTTCATTACCTTTTGTTTTTTGTGGAATTAATGGCAGTGCAAAATTATATAATTTTTCTAATAAAAATGTTACTGGTATGTTAGAAGTAACCTTCGTACCACAATTAATAGAGGTTATTAAAAAATACTCAAAAGGGAATCGTATTGTTTATTTTAACGATGATACTTTGTCTTCTTATAAACACGTCCTTACTTTTGAAGAAAAACTAAACACTAAAGTAAAAAAATATTTTATTACTAGCAAAAAAGAGCTGGAAAAATATTTTGTAGTAGCACAAAAAGAAGCAGATATTTTAATATTAGGAACGTTTCCAAAGCTTAGGGCTTCAATTACAAAAGAATATTTAAAAGAATATATTTTAAAGCATACTATTATTCCTAGTATTTCAACAGTTAAAGCTGGAAGTGAAATTGCTTTGCTTACTTTTGCAAATAAACCTGAAGAGCAAGGACAATGGGCTGCTAATACAGCCTTGGATATCTTAAAAGGCAAAAAAACTTCAGAAACAAAAGTGGTGGAAAACAAAAAAGCAGAGATTTATATAAATGTAATGTTAATGAAAAAACTAAAAATTGTATTACCTCTTGCTTTGCTAGAAAATGCAAACATAGTTGAATAAGGAATTATTATGAAAAAAATTTATTTTATCTTTATAATTATTTTTATTCCTTTTTATTTATTCGCAAATTCGGAAAATATTAAAAGGGTACTTTTTATTGACTCTTACAATAAAGATTTTCTTTGGAGTGATGGGATAGAAAGAGGGATTAAAACTATCAAAAATAAGAGTTCTTTAAGCATTGATTTAAAAGTAATCCATATGGATACCAAAAGGAATCCTTCTGAACTCTTCAAAAAAGAAGCCGCTTTAAAAGCGAAAGAAGTGATTGAAGACTTCAAACCTGATGTGGTGATAGCTTGTGATGATAATGCAGCCAAATACCTTGTCGTGCCGTATTATAATAATTCTACTTTACCTTTTGTTTTTTGTGGTATTAATGGAAGTGCAGAAGAATATAACTTTTCAAGAACTAATATTACTGGAATGATAGAAGTTGAATTTATGGAAGGTTTATTAAAGACAATTAAAAGATATTCAAAAGGAAATACCTTAGGTTATTTGGGTGCTGATAATATATCCGATAATAAAGAATTTTTAGCACATACAGAATTCGAAAAAAACATAGAAGCTCGTTTTGTTTCTAATGTAGAAGAATGGAAAAAAGAATATCTTGATTTCCAAAAGAACGTGGATATCTTAATTTTGAGTAGTTTTACACCTTATACATTTAAAAAAGAAGTAAGAGAAGAATTAGCGTCTTTTGTAAAAAAGAACACTTTAATTCCAAGTATTGCTGGACTTTCTTTAGTTTCAGAGTTTACCCTATTAACTTTTTCTAAAAAACCTGAAGAACAGGGTGAGTGGGCAATGAAAACAGCAATACGTATTTTAAAAGGTGAAAAAACAAAAGATATTCCATATGTTCAAAACAAAATTGCAAAAATGTATATTAATGCCAGTTTAATGAAAGAACTAAATATACATTTTCCTTTTGAGTTATTAGAAAATGCGAATATTTTGCCTTAGGGAAAAAACTATGAATCAAAAATTAATAAATTCTATACAGGTATATGTAAAAACAATGAAAAAGTATAAAAAATGTTAAAAATTTCATTAAAAACACAACTTTTAAGTTCTATTCTTATTGTCTTATTATTTAGTATGGGAGTATTGTTTTATTTTTCATACAATAATTTCAAAGAAAAAGTGAATAACTCTCAATCCCATGTATACAACCAAAAAATAGATAATATACTTTTTTTAATTGAGCAAAAATACAATATCTTAAAAAAAACGGGGATGGAAGTTGCTTTTAAAGAAAGTTTTCAAGAAGGAACGATAATAGTATTAAAAGAAATATTTT
>CAJXWI010000224.1 GCA_913062735.1 uncultured Arcobacter sp. | reverse complement strand
CTAATTGATCTTTAAGTCTTGTTTTTGAGAAAGAAATCTCAACACCAAGTCCATCTATATCAACTTTAATACCATCGTAATCACAAACATCTTGTGTTAATGTTAAATTAACATCAAATTTCTTACTGAATTTTTCTTCAATTGAAGTTACATACTTTGCAGATAATTCTTTATTAGTATAAACAATACCTGCATAACTATTAGAAATAATAGCTACTTGTGATTCTAACTCTTTTACAATATGAGGAATAATATCTAATCTTTTATTGCTACTAAGTACTTTTACAAAGTTCGAAGTTGCATCACTACAATCATTTACAAATGAAATAACCAACGCAGCTTTTTGCGCACTTTTTACTTCAGAAGAAGTAATGATAGCAAGAAACTTTTCATCTGTATATGCAGTAGAAATTTCATTTAATTCTTTATAAATAGCAGTTATAGAAGCAGAATCTCTACCTTCTAATAATGCTTTTACATATCTTTTAGCTACTAAATCAATCATTATGCAACCTTCTTAATTACGATATTTACAAGTTCTTCTTCAGACATTGCAAGGTTATCAGAATTTAACAATTCATTAAGAATTTCATTAACAATTTCTTTTTTAGCTTTTCTAGTTTCCACTTCGATTTTAGCATCAAAGTTTTTACTTAAATTTGCAATTTCTGAATCAACAGCAGTTAATACTTTTTCTTTAACTGTATCAATATCTAATTTCGCACTTTCAACAATTTCTGCTGCCATTATTTTAGCATCGTCTAATTGTTTTTTTACTTCATCAAATTTAGCTTGAGAAGCGTTTAATGTATCTTGAACTTTATCTAATTCAGATTGAATATCTAAAGTTCTTCCTGCAAAGTATGCTTTCATTTTATCAGCAAGTAAATACCATAAAATAGCAGCAAAAATTACAAAGTTAACAGATCTCTGAAGAATATCAGATTCCACACCTTCAGCTTGAGCTAATAATGCTACAGGAGCAAAAGCTAAAATACTTATTAATAATGTTTTTTTCACTTTTTCTCCCTTAAATTGATTTAAGCTTCGCTTTTACACTCTCATTAAATTGAGGCATAGCAGCAACTAAAGATTCTTTTAACGCTTTTGTTTCATCAGCAAGTTCTGTAACGAAAACACCATATTTGGTATCAACATCACTTTTCGCAGCAATAAGTTTTGCATCAGCAGTCTCTTTAGCCTCATTATAAGCTTGTTCTCTTATTACAGCTGCTTCTTTTTTCGCAGCAGCAATAACATCATTCGCCTCAGCCAGCATTCCATCTACATCAGCAGAGTTTGATTTTGCGTTTATCAAGTCTTGTTTAATAGACTCCGCTCTTTCATCCATGTGCTTCAATAAAGGCTTAAATAGACAACTGTTTAACCCTGCAAGTATTAACAAAAATACTAGGCCCGAGCTAAGCATCAATATTGGACTTATGTCTAACATTCATTCCTCCATATTTATAACAGTTTAGTTTGACTAAAACTGACTTATATTATCTAAAATAATTATAATAATAGTTTAAATGAAGGAAATAAATTAAGAAATTTTATAAAGTGTTACTAAAGTAATGTGAAAGTTTTTCTATATCTTCTTGAGAGTTAAATTCTATCTTTAAATAATTTTTTTCTGCTTTAATTTTGAAGTTTGAGGCTTCTAAAACAGAGACAATACTGTCCAAAGACTTGAAATTATAATTTTGTGTTTTTTTACTTGTTTTTTTAGGATTTTGTAGGGATTTTAAATCTTTTACAATTTTTTCTGTTTCTCTTACTGAGAGTTTTTGTCCCAGTACTGAATCAGCAACTTTTTTTTGATCTTCTTCACTAAGACCTAACATAACTTTAGCATGACCTGCTGAGAGTTTATTATTAGCCAATAGCTGTTGAACATAAGAAGAGAGTTGAAGCAGTCTAAGAGTGTTTGTAATTGAGCTTCTGCTTTTAAAAACTCTCCCTGATAATTCATCATGAGTAATTGAATGTTCATTAATTAACTGGGCATAAGAATAAGCAAGTTCAATGATATTTAAATCATCTCTTTGAATGTTTTCAATTAAGGCAAGTTCTCTTAACTCAAGTTCTTTGATATTAGTTACTATGGCTTTTATACTGTCCATATTAGCAAGTTTATGGGCACGTAACCTTCTCTCACCTGAAACTAATATATAACCATCATTATCATCTTTTATAACAACAATAGGCTGTAAAAGACCATGTTGCTTAATAGATGAACTTAGTTCTTGCAATTTATCTTCATCAAACATTTTACGAGGTTGATTAGGATTGGGTACAATTTTAGAAACATCAATTTCTAAAAGACCTTCTTTACTTGAAGTATTACCATTATCATATGCCGTTTCCACTTCACCTAATAATTCACCTAAGCCCCTACCTAATGCCATACCTTTTGCCATAATTATCCTAAAATTGCTTTTGCTAAATTTTTATACGCTTTTGTACCAATCGCTGCATTATCATACAACATAATTGGTTTACCAAAACTTGGACTCTCTGCTAATTTAATATTTCTTGGAATTACCACATATGAATTGTCATCAATTTTAAACAATTTACTTTCAAAATGCTGTGCAAGATCTGCAAAAACTTGTTTTGAGAGATTGTTTTGAGAAGAATACATTGTTGGTAAAAATCCTCTAATTTGTAATGATCTGTTAATGGTTTGTTTTACCAATTTAATAGTATTTAATAATTGCGCCAAACCTTCTAGTGCAAAAAATTCACACTGTATTGGAATTAAAACAGAATTCGCAGCAGATAAAGTATTAATGGTAATAGGTCCTAATGCAGGAGGTGAGTCTATAATAATATAATCATAATCTTTTCTTATAGGATCAATACTTCTTTTAAGTACCATCTCTCTATCACTTGTATCTTTATAAAATTCTTTTTCAATTCCAACTAAGCCAATATTAGAAGGAGCAACTTTTAGATTAGGAATTTCTGTATCTAAAATTATTTCACTTATTTCTTTAGTACCTAACATAACATGGTAAATATTGTACTCGTAGGTATCTCTATGGAAACCTAAAGAAGTGGTTGCATTTGCTTGGGGATCAGCATCAACTAATAATACTCTCTTTCCTTCTAATGCCAAAGCTGCACTTAAATTTACCGCTGTAGTAGTTTTACCTACTCCACCTTTTTGATTTGCTATTGCTATTACTTCACTCATCTTAAACCAAATACCTTTTGTTCATTTATAGATATTGAGCCATCAGGGTTCAATATTGATTTTTTTAATGAAACTTTTTTATTATCAATGTTTGTTTTATATTCCAAACTCAAGGAGTATTCTATCTTATACTCTCTAAATATTTCCTTCCATAAAATTCTTTTTGATAAGATTGCAAAATAATTATTTAATAAGAGTATTTTATCAATATCAATATCTAATTTGCCATAATCTTCATGTACTTCTATAAGATTCAATCCAATGCCACATAAAAATAAATTATTAGATAAATTAGTGATGGTTCCGCCAATTTTTTTATTTCCTAAGTAAAAATCATTGGGCCACTTAAGCCAAAGTTTTGAACCCATTTCTTTAAGTGTTCTTTTTAGTAAATAAGAAAAATAAATGGAAGCACTTTGTATAGGTAGATCTTTTGGTAACAAGTCTTTTGATAAAACAAAAGAAAAAAATAAATTTCCTTCTTTTCCAATCCAATCGTTTCCTCTGCTTCCGATTCCATTGTTTTGTTTAAAACTTACTATACATATGGGTTTGCTGTAAACATTTGTTTTTAAGTGCTCTTTTAAATATTTGTGAGTTGAATCAACTTCTTTTAATTGAATTATTTCCATAAAAGATTATACATAATTACTTATTAATACAAATCTAATATAATGTATTTTATATTTATTTCAAACAAAAAGGCTAAGTGTGTTAGATCCTGTTTTACCTATTGCATTGTATTTATTTTTTGGTTATTTATTTAAAGTCTTAAAAAAAGACAATTCTCAGGTATTGGTTGATTTTGTAATTTATTTTTCTTTGCCTGCTATGATTTTTGTTAAGATTTATCCACTTGTTTTGGATGCAAAAATACTAAATCTTATTTTCATGTTTAATGCTATTATACTTTGTAATTTACTGCTCATGTATTTTCTTGGAAAAGCCTTTAAGTTTGATAAAAAAACTTTAGCAACATTTATGGTAGTTGGAACATTTGGAAATACTTCTTTTATTGGCTTTTCTTATATTGATGCTTTTTATGGGCCTGATTATGTTGTTTATGCCTTAATTTATGATCTTTTTGGATCTTTTTTATTAGTAGTTTCATTAGGAACTGTAATTATAAACTGGGGAAGTGGTGCACATGTAAATTTAAAAGCCATTTCCAAAAAAGTTTTATTTTTCCCACCTATTATTATGTTTTTTATTACAGTATTTGCTAAGCTTTTTCCTATTCCTATTTTTGTAATGAATACAGCAGAAGTTATTGGGGCTACCTTGGTTCCCATAGCTATGATTGCAATTGGAATGAAGTTGGAATTGAAAAACTTATTTTATAAGTTTAAAACAACCACATTATTGTTATTTACTAAAATGATTGTTGTTCCAGTTTTAGTAATGATTTGTTTTGCATACTTTTATACCCTTGATGATACTTGGAGTAAGGTAACTATTATAGAAGCAGCAATGCCACCTATGACTACTGCTGTTATTTTAGCAATACAAGGTGGATTAGATGAAAGATTAGCTGTTAACGCATTAGTAATTGGTGTATTATTATCTCTTTTATCTGTGACTGGTTTTTACTTGTATTTAGGCTAGGTTTAAAAATAAACCCAAGGGTTTATTTTTTATTGAAGTATATCACCAATATTTAAGCGTTTACCACGTATATAATCACTGGCATTAATCGCTTTTTTTGAAGGAGCTTGTAATTGTTTAATTTCAATACTTCCTTTTAAACACCCAATTATTACAGAATCCTTATTAATAGATAAAATTTCACCTTCAGTATTCGTACTGTGTTCTTCTACTAATAAAAGCTCTTTTAATTTAAGTCCCGAAGAAAGAAAAATTCCTGGCCAATAAGAATAGGCTTTATAAGTTTGGTACAGACTTTTTGCATTCTTAAAACGTACAAGCCCGTCTTCTTTCTTTATTTTTTTACATAAAGAAGACAAGGTATTATTTTGTTTTTTAGCTTGTATTTTTTCAAAATT
>CAJXWI010000223.1 GCA_913062735.1 uncultured Arcobacter sp. | reverse complement strand
CTTTACAATACCCGTCTCAAAGTTTTCATCAGCTTTCCATCCAAGTTCTGATTCAATTTTATTTGCATCAATGGCATATCTTCTATCATGGCCAGCTCTATCTTCAACAAAGGATATTAATTCTTTATAACTCTTTGATGATGGCTTTAATTCATCTAGTATTTCACAAATTTTATTTACTATATATAGGTTATCTTTTTCGTTTCTTCCACCGATGTTATAAACTTCACCTTTTAATCCAACATGATAGACCAAATCTATACCTTTACAATGATCCAAAACATACAACCAATCTCTTATGTTTTTACCGTCACCATAAATTGGTATACACTCATTGGATAAAGCTTTTCGTATAATTGTTGGAATTAATTTTTCATCGTGTTGTTTCGGTCCGTAGTTATTGGAACAATTTGTAATAACTGTGTTCATTCCATATGTATGTAAATAACTTCGTACTAACATATCTGAGCTCGCTTTACTTGCACTATAAGGAGAGTTTGGAGCATAAGAAGTTGTTTCACTAAATAAACCAGTTTCACCTAATGTTCCATAGACTTCATCCGTAGAAATATGATGAAATCTACAATTTTCATGAGTATCTTTATAAGTAAACGGTTTTTCCATCCAATATTTATATGCTACATCAATGAGAGTGAAAGTACCATTAACATTTGTTTGTACAAACACACCAGGGTTTTGAATTGAGTTGTCCACATGAGATTCTGCTGCAAAATGAATAACTCCTTGAATATCATACTCATAGAAAATAGACTCAACTAAGTCTCTATCACAAATATCTCCTTGAATAAATTGGTATGAAGAATTATTTTTACATTCTTTTAAGTTTTCTAAGTCACCCGCATACGTCAAAAGATCTAAGTTTATAATTTTATAGTTTTTATATTTCTCTAAAAAATATGGTACAAAATTACTTCCAATAAACCCTGCACATCCAGTAACTAATATAGCTTTTTGCTCATGTTTCATTATTTTTTCTCCCCTAATTCTCTTAAACAATCATCTAACCCATCTTTCCAATAAGGTATGTCAATCTCAAAATCATTTTTGATTTTTGATTTATTTAGAACCGAATAATTAGGTCTTTTAACAGGAGTAATATATTCTTTTGATTCAATTGGGTTAATATCACAGGACAAGTTAGCCATTTTCATAATTTCTTTTGCAAAATCATACCAACTTAATACCCCTTCATTTGAATAATGATATATTTCCACTTGAGTATTATTAATTTTTTCCATAATTTCCAAAATGGTTTTGGCTAAATCTTTAGCATAAGTTGGTGTTCCAATTTGGTCATAGATAACACCAAGTTTGTCATTCACTTTTCCAAGTTTTAACATTGTTTTTACAAAATTATTTCCAAAACTAGAATAAACCCAAGATGTTCTAATAATAATTGAATTAGCAGGGTTTATATTAATCATAATTTTTTCACCATCCAATTTTGATTTTCCATAGAAACATTGAGGGTTTGTAGAATCTTCTTCTTTGTATGGTAAATTACTTTTTCCATCAAAAACGTAATCTGTTGAAACATGTATTAATTTTATATTTTTGTCTTGCGAAATTTGAGCCAATGATTTTACAGATTCATTATTTATTTTATTTACTAATGTTTTATCTTCTTCAGCTTTATCAACAGATGTATATGCAGCACAATTAATAATAACATTAATCTTATTTTCACAGATAAAAGAGTCAAGTTTTTTCTTATTACAAATATCAAGAGACTCTCTATCTGTAAAGAAGAATTCTGACTCATTTATATTTACTGTGTGATTCGTTATGATATTTTCTATTTCACTACCCAATTGTCCTTTAGAACCTGTAATCAAAACTCTAAGCATAGTAGTTTATTCCAAAATCAAATAACTCAACATTATCACTCAACGATGGTTGCTGTTCATCTTTATGTGAAAGTTTTAATTTTCTAGTATCTATCTTCCAATCGATATTTAAGTTACTATCATCAAAAGCTATTCCTCTATCAGATTCTTGAGAATAGTAATTATCCACTTTATAAGAAAAAATGGCCTCAGTGCTTAGTACAACAAAACCATGTGCAAAACCTCGTGGTATCATCACTTGTTTTTTATTTTTTTCTGTTAATAAAATTGTAACGTGTTCGCCAAAAGTTTTACTCCCACGTCTAATATCTACAGCTACATCTAAAACTTCACCTTTAATGACTCGTACAAGTTTTGTTTGTGCATATGGAGGCAACTGATAGTGCAGACCTCTTAAAACTCCTAGTATACTCTTGGATTCATTATCTTGGCAAAAATCAATTTTATAATTTAAAAATTCATCTAATTTATCTTGTCTAAAGGTTTCAAGAAAATAACCTCTTTCATCACCATAGATTTCTGGTTCACAAATAATAACATCTGGTATTTTTGTTCTAATAAACTTCACAAGGTTATCTTTGATTTGCTATATCAATTAAGTATTGACCATATTGATTCTTTTTTAGAGGTTGAGCTAATTTCAGTAACTGATCTCTAGATATATATCCCATTTCGTATGCAATTTCTTCCAGGCATGCAACTTTAAGACTTTGCCTATTCTCTATAGTTTGTATAAATTGGCTGGCTTCTATTAAACTTTCATGTGTACCAGTATCTAGCCAAGCATAACCTCGTCCCATTAGTTCAACTTTTAAATCACCTTTGTCTAAATAGCATTTATTTACGTCAGTAATTTCCAACTCACCTCGAGGACTGGGTTTGATTAACTTTGCAATTTCAATCACTGAATTTGGATAGAAATATAATCCTACAACGGCATAATTTGATTTAGGGTTTTCTGGTTTTTCTTCAATAGAAATTACATTTCCTTTATGATCAAATTCAGCAACTCCATATCGTTCGGGGTCTTTAACGTAGTACCCAAACACCGTTGCTTTTCCATCTTCTTTAACATTTTTAACCGACTTTGATAGAACATCGGTTAGTCCATGACCATAGAAGATATTATCACCTAATACCAAACACACATCATCACTTCCAATGAATTTTTCTCCCAGTATAAAAGCCTGAGCTAATCCATCAGGATTTAGTTGTTCTATATATTCAAAACTTATTCCAAGATCAGAACCATTTCCAAATAAATCTACAAATCTTGGTAAATCACCAGGGGTTGAGATAATCAAAATTTCTGTAATTCCAGCAAGCATTAATACCGATAAAGGATAATAGATCATTGGCTTATCATATATTGGGACTAATTGCTTACTAACCCCTTTAGTAATAGGATAAAGTCTTGTTCCACTACCGCCAGCTAAGATTATTCCCTTCATTATTCTCTTCCTTTAATTATTTTATTTATATTATTTTTATTTTGATTGCAAAATATTTCAAATTCTTCATTTTCGTAAGTTTTATATAAAAAGGCACTTAGGAAAATGAATAACATTGACGTAAAGTGTCCTAATAAATAGCTATCACTCAGCATAATTATTGAAAACATTATAGGTAATGCAATACCAACATTTCTTAATAACATGTTGTTATTTATAAGAGCAACCTTTATCTGAAAATAAAGTATACTCAACAAACTTACAAGTCCTAATAAACCCAATTGCGTCAAAATAAGTAAATACATATTATGAGGATGATCAGGTATGAGATTTTCGTCTGTAATAGTTCTAACTTTTAAATACTCAACTTTAAAGTCTCCCACACCCACACCTAAGAAAATATTTTTTTTAATAATTTCGTAAGAGGTTACTAAAAAAGTCATTCTTGTTCCCATAGATGATTGACTAATTTTAGCATTACTGTCATCAATATTGAAATTAGTTATTTCTGTTAGGGCTTTATCTACTCTATTTTGAAAAACCTCACTGGTTTTATAAGAGATAAAAAAAACAGCTGGAACTATTAGTATTGATAAGAAAAATGCTTTCATTTTTTTAGTGTTAAAATATTGGAATAATAGAATCACCATCATAGAAAAAAACATTACTTGCCCACCTCTGCCTTCTGTTATAAACATATCAATTGACATAATAATAAGTAGAGGAATCATAAGAAGTTTTATTTTAAGTGAAATATATTTGCTAAATAAAACAATTGAAATTAACAAATAAATAGCTACTGCTAAAAAGGGATTATAAGAAATATGGCTCATAAAAGGAACTGGATTTTTTACATGTGCATGTTTAAATTCTGGGAGTATTTCAAACCAAACACCATAAGATAAGAAAACAGATATTAGCATTGCACTTAAAAAAGCATATATATAATATTTGATATGCTCAACTTTAACAAACAACATAAATATAGGAAGTAATAAAAACTTAGTTTCTTTTTTAAGAATATGTAAGCCCCAGTTCATATCTTCGGTCCACAATAGTCCAACTATATGCAACAAATAAAATCCAAGAACAGCTAAAACAACTTTATTATCTTTTACTTCATTCCAATCTTCTTTAAATGTTCCTCTTAAAAGCCATAGAAGAACAATAAAAGCCATAATAATATTTGTAACTGCAACTGTTAATGGTAGAAAAAATGCAAATGCAATTAAAAGATATGCATTAATATCATTTATTTTTTGTTTGTTTTTAATTAAGGTCAATCTACTTATTACCTTTTCCAAAAAACTCTATATACCAATCCACGAATTGATCAATTCCTTCTTGAATTGAAGTTTCAGGTTTATAATCTAAGTTTTCAATTAAGTCAGTCACATCTGCAAATGTTGCAGGAACATCACCTGGCTGTATAGGCATCATATTTTTATCAATCTTTTTACCAAGCTTATTTTCAATTGCTTCTATAAAATCCATTAATTTTACTGGATTATTATTTCCAATATTATAGATTTTATAGGGAGCACTTGAGGTAGAAGGATCTGGATTTTTCCCACTCCAGTTTTCATTTGCATTTGATGGATTATCAATTACTCTCGTAACTCCTTCAACAATATCATCCACATAAGTAAAATCTCTTAACATCTCACCATTATTAAATACATCTATTGTTTTACCTTCGAGTGTAGCTTTTACAAAAAGAAAAAGTGCCATATCTGGTCTTCCCCATGGTCCATATACGGTAAAGAATCTTAATCCTGTAGTTTGTATTCCAAAAAGATGAGAATAAGTATGTGCCATTAACTCATTTGATTTTTTACTTGCTGCGTATAAAGAAATAGGATGATCTACATTATGGCTTGTACTAAAAGGTAATGCTTC
>CAJXWI010000222.1 GCA_913062735.1 uncultured Arcobacter sp. | reverse complement strand
ATTTGTAATCTTCCAGAAATCTTTTGGCTTCTTTAATAAATTTTCCATTTGGGTACTCTTCTATAAATAATCTAAGATCTTCATAAGTAATTGTTTTCTTTAGCTCTTTCCACGCTATTACTTCTTGTACTTTTTTATATGGTCTAACTTTTTCAGGATAAGTCTTATCTATATACTTCATATAAATCTTATTTAGATCTTTTTGATTTATACTAATATTGCTCTCTATGACTATATCTTTACCGTAACTGGGAGTGAAACAAAACATAATTACTAAAAATACTTTTGTAAATATATTTTTCATCTTATAACTTCAACTCTCTATTTCCATCAATGGTTGGATGTTGTACTCGTAAATCACCATATTCAGATGTGGAGGTGTTTTTAACTTTTCTATAGGTATTTCTATGAATTGAGTTAATGTCTTGTTTACCTTCTAGAATAGATTTCATCACAAAGTAAGAAAAGAGTCTATGGCCTTTTTCAAGATATGCATTTGAATACTGTTTATCTTTTCCTGCGCTAAGTACCACCATCTTGGATTTGTCGAAGTTAACCTTTTTTGGTTTAAGTCTAGTTGCTGCTACTCCTTTAAGAATAGTTTTACCATCAGCTCCACCACTAAAACAACTATCCACAAAAGCTACAACTTTTTTTGCATTTGAGCCAGAAAGAGTTTTATAGATATTTTTAAGTGAAAAAAATTTATCATCGGCAACATAATCAGGTTCAATATCACTTGCTAACATATATGGCTCATTATCTTTTCCTGGGATAGGAATTCCATGACCGTTATAGTAAAAATAAACTGTATCTGTATCTTTTACTTTTCTCAACATTTTTTTTAGTCTATTTCTAATACTTCCTAATGTTGCTTTTTCATCTATCAGTGTATACACATTATTTTCAGGAATTCCAAGAGATTTTTTCATTACTTTTTTAAACATTTTTGCACTTCTTGACGAAAAAACTATATCATCTGTCCACGCGTACTTTTCAATTCCTATTATGAAAAGCCATTTTTTATTATCTATTTTTGCCTGTGGTATTCTTTTGAGTAAGTTTGGTAAATCATCGACATAAGCCACATTTACATTTTGAGCTTTTGCAAGTTTGGCTTTAAGTCTTACTATTTCTGTTTCATTTAACTTATCTCTACTTACTTTGAGTAAGGCGTCATTGAGTCTTTTTATTTCTGGATTATCATTGTAGGAAGCAATATTGACAGCACTTTGGATCTGTGTATCTATTTCATAATTACTTTTTATTTTTATTGCAACTTGCTCTTTTCTATATTTACTATTTGTAAAAAGTGCCTCATAAGTTTTTCCGTCAAAGTAATAGTTGATACTTTTTAAACTCAAACTTGAATCAGTATGTTTATATATTGCTTTTGGAGTTATTTTGTTAAAATTATTGTAAAATTTTTCAGCGATTGAGAAAGGAACTTTTATGGCTATTTTTTGTGTTTTACCGTCTTTAAATTTAATAGATGTAAATATGTGTTCACTTTCACTATCATAATCAATTTTTCCATATTGCTCTGGTACACCATATACTATAGTAACTGCTTTAATTAAAGCTTTATTTTTTACTTGAGTTGTTACTTTATTTACTTGTTTTTTATAGTTTTTTATGTCACTGTCATACTTAGATTGTTCTTTTATAGCTCTTATTTCAAAAGTAATCTTTTTCTCAAACATCCCTTTTTTTAAATTAAGTACTTTCGGTGGTTTTGGAAGCTTGTTTACTTCTTCTTGTATAAAGTGACCTACTAGTGCATTTATCTTATCACTGTTATTAATATTTTTATATGGATTTTCTATGGCAAAAAGTGAATTGCTCAATATTATTGTCAAGAATATGCTAAAAAATAGTCTCATTTGTTTCCTTTGTATAATTTTCTTTACGCCAATAAATCTAAAATATTAGATTCTCAACAACAGTTTCGAAGTATAACTTAAGTCTTTATGCAACGTACCGGAAATCCAAACCTTTTCTCACCATTTTTAAGTATGGCTTTAGTGTAGAATTTTAGAGACCACGCCCAATTCTCACCCTCATTACTACGTGTCCAAAGGTTACCTGTTTCTCTGATTGTAATTTTACCGTAAAGGCCACGACTACCAGATATCGGCAATTTTAAAAAGCTACTAAAGGCATCAAATTTACGATATTTATTATAATAAAAATTAACTTTACGATTTTTATTAACGGTTTCGTATCCCAATTCTTCTTTACTTGGTACTTTATATCCAGTTGGGCAAATGTCTTGGCCAAGTTCACTAAAGTTAAAATAACTACCATAGCAAGAGATGTCATTAGAAGATATACAAACTCTTGAAGCTCCTAGGTTTCTATCTAACCAAAGTCTCCCTGTGTATGGTGACTTTACTGTTTTGTAGATATTCTCATGTTTATCAACAATAAAATTTTTATAGTAACTTTTGACTTTTGATGGATATGTTTTATCAATATAATTCTTATAAATCCCATCTAATTTCTTTTGATTTATTTTTATATTTTTTTCTATTATTAGATCACTAGAATAAAGTAAATTCCCACAAAGTATAATAATACTTATTATTTTAAAAGTATCATTTTTCATTTATAATTTAATTCCTTTATTTCCCTCAATAGTAGGGTTCTGTTCATATAGGCTTCCAAGTTTATATGACTCTCTTTTAACGTTTTTGTATATATCAGAATGTAGCGACTTTATAGTCTTTTTTCCTTTTAAAAGTGATCTCATAACAAAATAACTGAAAAGTCGATGTGATTTTTTCTTATACATATTTGAGTATTGTTTTCCCGTACCTGCCGTGAGAATGACCATCTTCTTAGAATCGAAAATCACATTTCTTGGTTTAAGTCTCGTGGCTCCTAAACCTTCTCTTAGGACTGATTTATTATCGGTAACGCCACTGAAACAACTGTCTGTAAATGCAATAACTTTAGAAGCATGGCTATTTGTGAGACTTGTGTAGATGTTTTGAAGTCTGAAAAAATCTTCATCTTGGATATAATCTGGGCTCATGTCCTTTGGTAAGATATAAGGTTCATTGTGTTGTGATGCAACTGGTATTCCATGACCACTATAGTAAAAGTATATAGTATCATCCTTTTCTACTTGTCTAAGCATTGACTTTAGATTTCTTTTAATATTTCCTGATGTCGCATTAACTAAAGTCCTTATATTATTTTCCGGTATTCCTAGTGTTTTTTTTGCTACTTGTTTGAATCTTAATGCAGAATTTTTTGCAAAGTTTACAGATGTAGTTACTTCATAATCTTCAATAGCTATGATGATAAGCCATTTTTTATTATCTATTTTTACTTGTTTTGTTTTGGCAAGTAAATCGGGAATATCATCATGTCCACCCACTTTCTTTTCATAGGTTGCTATCTCTTTTTGCAATTCTTTTTTCAGACGTGCCAATTCTAAGATTTTTTCTTCTTTAAGGCTTTTTTTTCTGGATTGTTCTCTCAATTCCAACTTTCTTTTTTGCATTTTAGCAATTTCTGGGTCTATAGAAAAATCGTACTGGGTGAGTTGATAATTACTATTTGCTATTTTAAAATCATTTTTAATAAAGTTAGCTTTTTCTAAGTCAAGATTCCCCTTATTTATGGCTACTTTTATAGTCTCTGGATTATATTTTACATCAGTTAGAATAGCTTCGTAAATTTTTTTTTCAAAGGGGATATCTAGCCTTTTTAGAAGCAATTTATTGTTTAGTAGTTCAAAAATGATTTGTGGTCTAATCTTATAGCTGTTTAGTTTGAAATTTCTTGCATATTTTATTGGAATCTCAATTGTAACTTTTTCTTTAAAGTCATTTCGTGTTGAAACGACTGTTCCGAAAAACCTTTCATTGTCCGCATCGTACTTTAAATCTTGTAGTTGTGGTTTGCCATAGATAGTAGAAAGTGCTTTTGCAGTAGCTTGAGATAATAGTTCGGATTCATTTTCTTTGATTCTTAGTATTTTACTATTATAATTATCTGTAAGTTTTTTTATCTCTTTGTTATATCTTTCAACCTTTTGTTTATAAACTTTTCCGAGTTGATTTATTTGTTTTTTTCTTTCTAAGTTTCCTTTTAGAATTCTCTTTTTGAATTCTTTCGATAATTCAAACTCTCCTTTTTCAAGTACCTGTATAATTGGAATAGCTGGTTTTTCAGGTTTGATTGGCAAGACTGGTTTGGTTATATGATAGTTTTTCTCCATGAAGTGTTTGGTTAATATTCCTATCCTTTCTTGGGTGGTAAATGACTTTATTTTATCATAGGGATCGTGTACTATTTTTAACTCATTTATTTCAGTGGAATTAAATGGGTTACTTAAATCTGGTATTTTTAGATCTAGATCTTGACATCCTGCTAAAAATAATAGTAAAAAAGGTAAAGTGAAATATTTCATTTTTTATTCCTCTAAAATGCTGTATTCGTTAATTTTTTAGACAGCGTACTGAGCTTCCAGCGCGTCTATTTTCAAGGCTCCAACTGGCATGATTTGAACTAAGATACAGACTAAAACTATAGTTACCGCTAGTACTACTAGTCCAAATGCTACCAGATGCGCCTCGCAGCATCAACTCTTGCCCAAACTCTGAGCGGTAACCCGCTGATGGTAATTTCAAAAAGTTACTTAAAGCATCTTCTCTATTTTTTATACTGTTTGTTTCAGCATGAAGTTCACTTTTAAGAGGGACTCGAAAACCCTTAGGGCAAGGATTATTTGTAGCATTTACTCCTCTCCATGAACTATCTGTTGGTACGTTCAAACTTTTGCCTCCACTTCCCCATTGAAACAACTCTCCATAACAATAGATATCATTATATGCAGCACAGACTCTTTTCGCTCCTAGATTTCTATCTAGCCACACTTTCCCCGTATAGGGTGATTTTATTACATTTCCAGATGTATATTTTAGTATCTCAACAGGATATGTACTTTCGATATGCTTATTATAGATGGCATTTAAGTCTTCTGTTTTTATACTCTTTTCGTCCCAAACTATTTCTACTGCAGATAAAGTTAGAGAGTAAAAATAAAAAATAAAAAATAATTTTTTTAACATATTCGCTTTCCAATACAATTTTTATTTAGATGTTATTCAAATAATATTTAAAGTATTATTAAGACATGACGTTGTCGCAGACTCTATTAGGCGTTGAAATTCAATTGTATTTCAAATGTCACAATAATAATCAATTGTATTTAATA
>CAJXWI010000221.1 GCA_913062735.1 uncultured Arcobacter sp. | reverse complement strand
TTACAAAGAAAATGTAAAATCCTATGTAGATTCAAGCTCTCTTACTTCTTATGCCAAAAGCTTAGGAGTTGATTCTTATATTCCTGGTTCTAGTGATGAGTCTTTAGATGAATATATAGTAAATAAAGCCTTGGATGGTCTTTTTTTAATGATTGAAAAAGAAGAAAAAGCAATAAGAGAAAACCCTCTTGAAAGGACTACTCAAATTTTAAAAGATGTTTTTTCTAACTAAAAGAGTAAAGCTCTTTTAGTTATTAGCTCAATAAGTCTTTAAATTCTTCAAGTTCTTTAAGATTCTCAAAGAGTTCTTCATTTTTTATCTCATCTTTTAAATTTGGAGATTGCTGTATTGCTATTAACAAATCAGTAATGGCTTCATTTTTATTATGAAGTACTGAATTTGCACACGAACGTTGCCAATAAGCATATCCATACTCTGGATCAATTTCTATTGCTTTATTACTTAAATTTAATGCCCACTCATATTCATCCATGTCTAAAACAGCATCTGCTTTATACGCATATACTTCAGCATCATCAGGACTAATAGCAATAATTTCATCATAAATATCTATTTTTGATTGAGGATTGGTTTCAAGATTTGATCTCATCCACAGAGAATGTATATATTGGGTATTGTAAATTTTATTTTGATTGTCAAGAATATTTTCTGATTGTAAGGTCATTTCTTCTTGCAGACTTGCCATTTTAATATTGTATTTTTTTGTAATAATATTTAGTCTTTCTTCTACTATGCTTTCTGTTTTAATTCTAATATCACGAAAAGAATTCCATCCTGCAAATATTAGTACAGAAGTAGCTGCTGCAATTAAATAAAAAATATTTCCAATAGTGTCTGTCATATAGCGTGCGGCTCGATCGGTTTGATCTACTTCGTTTTTAGCAAGTCTTTTTTCAACTTGTGTTCGTAGTTTCATATTTTCAATACGTAAATCTTTTAGTTCATCTAAGATATATCTCTCCATTAGGGGCCGTTGCAGTAATTCTTTTAATGGCTCAGATTGTTTTTGTTCAGCATTTAAAAGGGATGAAAAAAACAAGATAAAAACAAGAATGAAAAATTTAGATGATAACTTCATAATCTACCTTAGTGTAAAAATTTGAATTATTATAACGAATCTATTTTAAAAAATAAAGAGTAAATACTTAAGTTAATAAAAGTGCAAATATAATTAAGGATGTAGTATAAGAAGCCAAGGAAAATAGGCTTATTTCAAATTAGTTTTTAATATTTTTTCCTGCTTCTTTAATAAGTTCTTTTGGGATATTAATTCCAAAGGCTTTTGTTTTTTGTAAATCAAAAGCCAAACCCGTATTTGGCCAAGTTGGAATAATATCTTTTATTTTTGAACCTTTAAATAATTTTTCAATCATAGCTGCTGCTGTTTTTCCTGCTTGCTCTAAAGAGGGGTAAATTGACATACTTGCTCCCCAGTTTTGCATTACATCTTTTCTTCCTAGTCCAATTAAGGGTTTGTCACTGTTTTCAAAGACCATTTGTGCAAAAGGCTTCTGTACTCCCATGGTATCATTGGGACTAATAAATAAATCAACTTCTTTATTTAATTCTAAAACATATTGTTTTGCAATGCGTGCCATACGTTTATGGCCGCCTTCACTTCCTACAAAAGGTACTTCTCTAAATATTACTTCTATACCATTAAATTCTTTTAATAAAAGTGCCTTTTGAACCCATGCTTTATAACTGTGAGATTGTGGTAAATTTCCATAAATTAAAGCAATCTTTTTTATCCTTGGAAATACTTTTTTAATAAAACGCAAGCGCTCTTCTATACGAACAGGATAAGAAACACCTGTAAAGTTATATTTTGGAATATTAACAAAATCTTCAATTACCCCTAAGCCAACGGGGTCTGTTACATTTGCAAAAACAAATTTATTTTTGTCATTTAAAGCAATTTCTTTAAAGGCTTTAGTAGCAATAGTTCCATTTAAAAAAATCACATCATACTTATTCTTTTTTTCTCTGTGTTCCCAGATATTTTTGGCAATATTAGTAAAATTGCCTAAAGAATAGTACTTTATACGTAGATTTTTATTTTCAAGATAGCCTCGTTTTTTGAGTTCTTTTATCATGGATTTTCTTACTGTATTGTAGGGTTCTCCTTTTAAAGAGTCAATAATTAATAGTTTTTTCATATTTTCATGTGCATAAAGATTTGAAGTTAAAAAAATGCCAAAGAGAGTAAGTTTTAATAAAGAAAAGAGTCTCATATCCTAGTCCTAATTATTTGTAATAAAATTTTATTACAAGAAGTATAATTATGAGCTGAACTTCTTGAGTAAAAATTAAAAATAAGATTGCATTAATGAAAAGTATCTTTAAATAAGAGAAGATTTAAATAAAAATAAATGAATTCTTTAAGTCAAGTTATTACAAATGAGTGCCAAATACCATGATTAAAGTTTCATGTTAATAATATTTTTGTAATACCTAATTATTATTATGTTATTATTTATATAAAAGTGATAAAAGGAAATATTATGAAAAAAGTTATTCTGTTAATCTTGTTTGTTTTTTCCCTTTCTTTGTTAGCTAAAGAAAAGTTTATTTTATATACCTACCACAATCATTCCCCTTTTGTTAATGGAGAAAAGAGTGGTTTGTCCTATGATTTACTTGAGTATTTAAATAAGAATTCAAATTCTAATTTTGTTTTTGAACTAAAAGTTATTCCACGTGCCAGATTAAATTACATTTTAAAACCATGGATAAATAAAGAGTGTGAAAAAACACTTAAGTGTGATAAAAACTGGATGGTTTTATGGGTGAATCATAAATGGGGTTTTGGAAAAGATTCTTTGAGTAACTTTTCTTGGATTCCTTTATTTCAAGACTCCAATGTTATTATTTCAGCCTCTAAAAATGACTTCAACTATACAAAACCTGAGGATTTAATAGGTAAAAAACTTGCAGGAATGTCTGGACATAGGTACTTAGGAATTGATGATTTAGTGCAAGCTGGAAAAATAAAAAGAATCAATGGGAATACAGAAGTTGAGAACTTAAAAGTAGTTTTATCAAAAAGAGTTGATGCTACTTTATTACCAAGATCTGCTTTTGCTTATTATCAAAAAACAAATGCTGATTTTAATTCCTTATTTGCTTCTAAAACATCCCATCAAGATTATCAAAGAAATATAATGACAAGACCAGAAAATAAAAATTTGATTAAATATTTGAATACTTTACATTTTAGTGAAGTTATAAAATAGGGATATATATGTTTATAAAAGATTTTATTAAAGAGCTAAAAAATACAATCGGATTTATATTATTTAAAAAAATATTTTTTGGATATATACTTCTTGTGTTATTTTTTACTTCTTATCAAATCTATACTCAATACTCTTTTGCAAAACAAATAGTATTAAAAGATTTAATAAATACTGAAAAATCCTTTTACAACGTTCTTGCAACAAGTATTTGGCATTTTGATGAAGTGAAAATTAAATCAGATGTTAATGCTATTATTTTAGCCAAAACGATTACTGGTATCTCTGTATTAACTCCTTTGAATGAAGTTTTGAGTTTAAGAGGAACCGTATTAGAAGATCAAAAAAAATATAATAAATTTATTTTCGAAAATGAAAAAAATGTACTATTTTCTAATGATTTATTATTTCATAGTTTTGATTTAATTAATCATGAAAACTCCCCTAATGAGGTGTTGGCAAAAGTTACCTTTTATACACAAAAAAGTGTTATTTTTGACTTGGCAAAAGAAAGTATTTATCTAATTATAATTAATGCCCTGAGTACTTCTTTTGTGTTATGGGTTTTGTTTTTATATTTTGCAAATAAGATTTTAACCATTCCTTTAAAACAGTTATCAGAAGCCAGTAAAGAACTTCGAATTAAAGAATATAAAGAGATTGAAATTAGTTTAAATACAGGAAAAAAACATGAGTTAAATACACTTGTAGAGAATTTCAATCTGATGTCAAAAAGAATTAATGAATCTTATTTAGATTTAAAAGAACTAACAATAGTCCAAGAAAAACAAAAAAATGAGTTAATAGAAGTGAATAAACATAAAGATGTTTTTTTAGCAAATATGAGTCATGAATTAAAAACTCCTCTAAATTCTATTAATGTTATTTCATCAGTAATGATGAGAAATAAAAAAGATACCTTAGATGAAAAACAAGTAAAAAACTTAAAAATCATTAATGCTTGTGGGAATGATTTACTGTATTTGATTAATGATGTTTTAGATATTTCTAAACTCGAAGCCAATGAAGTAATATTGAATTACGAGGATTTAAACGTATATGAAACCATGTGTGAACTCAAAGATATGTTCTTGCCTCAAATCCAAGATAAGGGCCTTGATTTTATTTTTGAAGTGGATAAAAGTATAGCCTGTATTTATTCTGATAAAAACAGAATTAAACAAATGGTAAAAAATTTATTAAGTAATTCTTTGAAGTTTGTAAAAGAAGGAAGTATTAGTTTACTTGTAAAAGATGAGAATGAATATATAAAAATAGTTGTTAAAGATGATGGTATTGGTATTGAAGAAAATAAACTTGAGCATATTTTTGATAGATTTAAACAAGTGGATGGAAGTACAACAAGAAAGTATGGAGGTACTGGTTTAGGTCTTGCTATTTGTAAGGAAATAGCAGTGTTATTAGAAGGTGATATTCATGTTACTAGCAAAGTAAATGAAGGAAGTATTTTTGAAATTAGCATTCCTAAAAAAGCAGATAAATTAGCAGTTCTTCCAAATAGCAAAAAAATAAAAGAAGAGAATAATAAAGAAATAGAATATATAAAAGAAAATGTGAGTAAAGAAATAGTAAAAACAATGCATGGTAATGTTTTAGTTTTAAATAACGAACCTATAGAATTTTTAAGTTTAGTAATTGAACTTAAAAAAGTATCAAATGTAATACAAGTCAATGATTTAAAAGAATTAAAAGAGAAATTCAATTTTAACAATGATGTAAAAGTCGTTGGTGGAGCAGGAGACAATGCTGCAGCTGCTGTTGGATTAGGGCTTTACCAAGAGGGAAATGCTTCATTATCTTTAGGTACTTCTGGCGTTATTTTTGGTTCAACAAAAAACTTTTTAAAAAATTATGATGATGCGATACATTCCTTTTGTCACTGCTTACCAGAAACGTGGCGCCTCATGTCAGTAATGCTCTCTTGCACTTCAAATGTTAATTGGTTTATAAAT
>CAJXWI010000220.1 GCA_913062735.1 uncultured Arcobacter sp. | reverse complement strand
CCAATATGCATCCATTGCTGAAAAGATAGGGAAAACTTGAGGCAAACCATAATAAAATAAAAACAGTTGCACTAAAAGTGGAGTTCCTCTTAAAAAAGATACATACACATCCGATATTTGAGACAGTACTTTTATATTATTGGTTTTAATAACAGCAATTATAATTGCAATAATTAAGGCTATGACTGTTGAAATAACAGCCAAACTAATCGTAATATTTATATATTTTAATAAAATAGGGAAAAGCCCTAAAGTATAATCTACATCAAAAGTAAACATTTATTTTTTAGTAATATCCGAATTAAACCATTTCATAGAAATGCTGTTTAACGTACCATCTTCTCTTAAAGAACTAAGTGCAGAATCAACTTTAGCAATTAAAATTTTATTTTTTTCATTTCTTAGAAAAGGAAAAGAGTTTTTAATTACAACAATAGGAGAACCCACTAGTTTTAAAGGCAAGTTTGCTTTTTTAATTAATTCAACAGAAGAAACTCGATCTTGTACAAAAGCATCAATTCTTTTTAAAACGACATCTTGCTCAAAACCATTTCCATCATAAGATATTACTTCTATTTTGTTTTCAGTATCAAATTCTTTTACAATATTTACATAATTAGTACCTAAAGAAACACCAATTTTTTTACCCTTTAAATCTTCTAAAGAGCTAATATCATTTCTATCTTGGTGTACAACAAGTTGTGCGCCATCAAAAACATAGGCTTGAGCAAAATCATACTTTTCAAGTCTTTTTTTCGTCATTGTAATTTGATTAGAGATAGTATCTATTTTATTTGTTTCTAACATTCCAAATAAACCAGAGAATTTTGCTGTTTTAAATTCAACATTCATATCTAATTTTTGTGCAATCGCATTCCATACATCAATTTCAAAACCTTGAAGTTCGTCTTTTTCATAGAATGTAAAAGGAAAATATCCTCCAGATGTACCAATTCTAATTGTTTGTTTTTCTTCCACTTTTTTTTCATCTGTATCAAAACACCCTGTAAAAAGTGTTGCAATTAATATCAGTAAAATTATTCCTAGTTTTTTCATAAAAATCCTTTATTTATTTTTGGGATATTACTACTTTATGCATTAAGTAAAACTTAAATAATCCTTAGGAAATCACTTGGGTTTCTACACTTTTGTAATAATAAGTGCATACTATCCAAAAGAAAAGACTTAAACATGGCTTTTAAATATTTTCTAGTATTCTTAGTTTATTTATTTTAAAGTGCAGATGCACAGCCTTTTTATTAAGAAATGCCTAAGCTTGTAATTGAATTTCGAGATTTTTCAAATCTCCAAGTACCCAAACATCAGATATTTTTTCGTCTGTAAAAGTAAACAAAGCACAGCCACTCCACGAAACTCTTTTAGATGTGGCGCTATAACCCATGAATTCTTTTTTGTGAATACCAGTAAAAGTCATCTTTGCAAAGACTTTGTTTTCTTCTTCTATTAGATCTTCTATAATACATTTATAATCTTTCAAAGCATTATGTACCATATCAACATAAGAAGAAAAACCATCATGTCCTTTTTTTTCTTGTCCCAAAGAACCTCTAAAAGTAAAATTCTCATGTAATACAGAAGCTATTTCATCTTTATTATTGGCATCCCAAAGGACTTCATAAAACTTACGTACTTGAATTTTATGCACTGTTTTTCCTTTTCATATTGATTCCGCAATAAATCTATATTCTATTTATTTAATATAATATGCCTATTGTAAGTTAAAATGTATATTAATTATATCCTTGCATATTTTTATGCTTCCTTCTCTAACAATTAAGGAAAGAAGGAAAGATTGTTAGCAGTAAATTTTTATTAAATACCAAAAGTCAAAGAGATTCACAATACCAAGAAGTATACTTCCTAATTATGTAACATTTTGCTATAATAAGTAATATACTTCAGATATTAAGGAATATAAATGAATCTTTATGATTTAGGTAGAGAGATAAAAACACTAAGAAAGAATAAAAAATGGTCGCAAGATGACTTAGAAAAATATTCAGGTATTACAAAAAGAACTATTTCAAAAATTGAAAATGGCTTTATTGAAGAAGTTGGAATAAAGAAAGTTGAGACTATATTAGATTTATTAGGTATAGAATTTTCCATAAGACTAAAAGGAAGACCAAAAACATTAGAGGAACTACAAGATGAAAGATAGTTTAAAGGTTTTTATAAATAAAACACATAGTGGCAATTTATCTTTTGATGATAATCAATATGTATATAACTATAGCAATGAAGTAAAAAATGTAGTAAGTCTTACTATGCCTATTAGAAATGCAAGTTGGAATCATAAAACATTGCATCCAATTTTTCAAATGAATATGCCAGAAGGAGCCTTGAAAGAGACAATTAAAAACTATTTTTCAAAAATCCAAACTATGGACGATATAAACCTATTGAAATTAATTGGCCCCTATATGCTTGGCCGTGTAAAATTTGAAGAGATACTTGATAACAAAGAAGATTTAAAACTTGAGGATATTCTTAGCTCATCTAAACAAAATCTATTTAATGAACTTTTAGAAAGATTTGCTATTCGCTCTGGTATATCAGGAGTACAACCAAAACTTTTATTAAAAGCTCATAATAAAACGACTATGAGGTTTGAACACTACATAGTTAAATCATGGGAAAATGATTATCCAAATTTAGCACTAAATGAATATTTTTGTATGAAAGCATGCTCATACGCGAATCTGCCAACTCCAGAATTTTATATCAGTGATGATTTTAAAATGTTCGTAATGAAAAGATTTGATATTATAGAAAATGAATACTTAGGCTTTGAGGATATGTGTGTATTAACAGCACGAGGAACACAAGAAAAATATGAAGGCAGTTATGAAGAGTGTACAAGAGTTATTAAAGATATTATCTCTCCTATAAAACGAAAAGAGTCATTGAAGATATTGTTTAAAGCTTTAATTATGAATCACTTACTTAAAAATGGTGATGGCCATTTAAAAAATTATGGAATTTTATATAAAAATGATTTTGAAGACTCGTTTTTAGCTCCTATTTATGATGTAGTTACTACTAAGATTTATATAAAAAATGATATTCCCGCTCTAAAACTAGGTGATAGTAAACTTTGGTGGAAAGAGAAAACATATAAAACTTTTGCAAAACAAAGTTGTGGATTATCTAATATTGAGTATAAAAGCATTTTAGAAGAATGTGAAAATGCCATTATTAAAACTAAAAATGAAATATCTGAATTTTCAAATGAGAATGAAAATGCAAGGGAATTTTTAGAAGATTTACTAGAATGTTGGGTAGAAAAGATTTAAAAATTATAAAATCCTTGCATAAAGATGTTGAAGGATTTTTATAAGTAGATAGCTTTGAAAGCCAATAGTAATATTAAATAAAAACCATGTCAAGATTTAGAGTCCCACAAATCATCTGTTTGTTCCTTGAATATACAAAGATAGAAAACAAAGGCCTTGATAGCATTCTTCTTATCTCATTGAACAGAATTTTTCATTAAATTTTCTTTAATTTATTAAGTATCTTTACCATTGCTAAGGTATCTAATTCACAATATTTTAAAAGCGCTTTTCTTATTCTTTTTTTATTTACCTCATCTTGTTTAGATAAAGTTGCATAAGCATTCATAGCTTGGCTTCCATTTTGAACACCCTCTAGTTTTTTATAAGACTCTTGCATTTTTTTATCCAAAGCGGGTAATACATACTTTATTGAATAAGAACCTTTCATTTCAGGTCTTACATAATATTTTTTTTGAAAAGGAAACATTAGGTCTTTCATATTTTCATTTATGTTTAGAAGGTGAGAACTTTTTTTTGGAAAGTTTGCCGCTAGTTTTTTGATCACGCCTTGCTCAAAACTCATATTATAAGCAAGTACCGTAGCATTTTTTGGAATGTCTTTACATAATCTTTTTGTTAGTTTTTCTCTTGGATCAAGACCATCTACTGCTAAGAATTCTTTATGTTCAATACTTCCATCAACTTGTTCTATATGAAGTGAGTATTGAAAAGGTATTTGCATATAAGCAGATATTCCTTGCCACTTTGGAATAGCTTGTTGGAAGGTCTCAAAATCAAGATGATAAATGGGATACGTAAGCGTATTTAAAAACTCTTGTATTTTTATTTTGTTTATATAGGTTTTTTTTGATTTATAGTTTTCTAGAGCTTGAATTTGATTAGCTGTCATATCAAAGTCTTCTGGTATATCTTCTATATTTACAATACCATTTGCATATAACTCTTTTTGTTTTTTACTTCCTAGATTAAAGATATTAAATATTGAATACCTAGGTATATGAAGTTGAGTTGTCCAACAATAATCTTTTGCATCACAAACATAAGGGTTCTTGCAATGTTTTCCTATTTCAATATTGGGTTCTTTTGTTTTATTAGCTAAATACAGCTCAAAGTTCTTTAAAATACTTGGAATATCTTTTTGTAAGTCTTCTACTTCTTTGCTAATATTAACAACAGAAAAAAGTGAATATAAATCTAAGTAGTCACCCCTTACATAAGAGCTATTAATATGTATGAGGTTTGAGCTTAGTACATTAAATCCAAGCTTCTTAAGAACATAGGCTTGAATAGAAGTATCATGAATATAAATGTCTTTTACATGACTTGAACTTTTCACTTCATAGATATGAACGCCATCTTCTTTTACTACAAGAATATCTACTAATACTAAGATACCCTCATAAATAAAAGTAGCTTCATAGATATTCTGCATGCCTTTTTCTATATACTCTTTTGTACGCTCAATCATAGAAGAGACATCTTTAGAATAAACAACTTTTTTTCCCTTAGGAAAAAGTTTGCAAGCTAATTCCCCTACTTCATTACCTGTATCAAATACAGCAAGTGCAGCTTCGCTAGGAGGACTTAAAACTTCTTTTTTATACTTCTTTAACCAAAGTGCTTTTGAACATTGAAGACCTCTTGTATATAGGGATTTAGATAGTTTCATAAATAATTCTTTGTTTCTCCTATTTGATTTAACTTCTTCCAGATTAGCAGAAAAATAAGAGATAAACCAATCATAATACCCACCACAGTTAACCAACTACTTTGCTGGTTCTGTGCAGAATTATTAACGGAAAGAACCAAAAACCAAATCCCAGAAGATGCGGAGAAAGTGGTCAGTCCATGGAAGGATTGTGCGTTTGTGTTCATGAGTATGTTGAAGAAATACATGGTCATTGCAACTGTTGCTAACTGGA
>CAJXWI010000219.1 GCA_913062735.1 uncultured Arcobacter sp. | reverse complement strand
GGGCTGATTAAAGCTGTAAAAAGTATTAACTTTGAAGTAAAAAAAGGACAAATCGTTTCTTTAATTGGTTCAAATGGAGCAGGAAAAACATCAACCCTACAAGCTATTGTAAATGATGTTAAACGAAAAGGTGAATTAACATACGATGGAAATAATATTTCTAAAATGTTAACACATAATATCATTCAAGGGGGAATTGCCCTTGTTCCTGAAGGAAGAAGAGTTTTCATTAATCTAACGATTGAAGAAAACTTACGTATGGGTGCTTTTAATAATGGCGAAAAATTTGAAGAATTAAAAGAAAAAATGTATAAAATGTTTACACGCTTGGATCAAAAAAGACATGATTTAGCAGGTACTATGAGTGGAGGGGAGCAGCAAATGCTTGCCATCGCACGTGCTTTAATGTCAAGTCCAAGACTTCTTATGTTGGATGAACCTTCTTTGGGGCTTGCACCTAAGATTATTGGAGAGTTATTTGAAATAATTCAAGTATTAAGAGATGAAGGCATTACAATCTTATTAGTAGAACAAAATGCTTTTGCTGCTTTAGAAATATCAGATTATGCTTATGTTCTTGAAAATGGTGAAATTGCATTAGAAGATGTTGCTTCTAATTTGATTTCTTCGGATGAAATTAGAAAAAAATACCTAGGCGCATAAGAAAACTATAAAAAGGAATAAAGTATTCCTTTTTATTAAAAAAGATTTCAAAATGATTACACATTATTAGCTCTACTTAAAGTAAAAAATAGTTACTATTTCAAAACCTAAGGAGCTAATATGTTACCCCTAAATGAATATGTTCAAATTGCCATTGGTATTATGACCATTTTCTCCCCCTTTGCAGCTATTCCTATTTTTGTAACCCTTACCTCAAATCACAGCAAAGAAGAAAAAAAACAAACAGCTAAAACAGCTGCAATTGCCGCTGGAATTGCAGGTTTAGTATCGGTATTTATTGGCCAGTATATTTTATTGTTTTTTGGAATTTCTATTTCTTCTTTTAAAATAGCTGGAGGAATTTTATTATTATTAATGGCAATTAATATGTTAAATGCTAAAGTCCCTAAAGCAAAAAGTACTAAACCTGAACGAAAAGAAGCTAAAAAAAAGAGTGTTAATATTAGTGAAATTGCTGTTGTTCCTTTAGCAATTCCTTTAATAGCGGGACCAGGAGCAATATCAACAATTATTATTTATTCGCAAAAAGTTAATTCTTTCTCTCATTTATTAATGATGGCACTTATTATTGTATTAATATCTGTTTATATATTTATGATGCTTAAAATGGCTACATTTATTAGTAAAAAACTTGGAATTACAGGAATAAATATTATATCAAGGGTTATGGGGCTTATTCTAGCTTCTATTTCAATAGAATTTATTACTTCTGGTTTATTAAGTGTTTTTCCTGTTTTAGGATTAAATTCTTTATAGTTACACTGTTTTTCCCTTTTATTTAATATTGATTAACTAATATTCTTTATACTTGCAGGTATAAAGGATTCCTAAATGTTATTGATGAAATTAGAAAGTTCGCAAAAATTTGCTTTTTTACAGTTAGCTCATTACCTTGCACGTGCAGATGGTTTTTATGTAGAAGCAGAAGAACATATTATCTTAGAATATTGTGTAGAAATGGGTATTGAAAATTCAGAGATATTTGATTTAAATGACTTTGATTTTGAATATACTTTGGGTAAATTTAAAAGCAAAAAATCACAAAAAATTGTAGTTTTAGAACTAATGATTTTGGTACACAGTGATAATCGTTTTGATATTAAAGAAGTTGATTTACTTGCTAAAATCATGGATGCCTTTAAAATGGACTACGATGAAATCAAACATTTTTCATCTTGGGGAAAAGCTGTTTCTGCCTTGCATGAACAAGCATTAAATTTAATCGATTAATATTTCCACTTATTTTACTCAAATAAGAAAAAAATATATTATTTATTGCTTTCCAAAGAATTATTTAGCTAAAATTTGCATATGAATATAGTTGAGCAAATTCAAAAACAAATTAATAAACTTAAATACGATTATTCAAAGCTCCAAGGAGAGAATGAAGTATTGAGAAAACGTCTTGAAAACCTTGAAAATAAAAACGATGAATTTTTAAGACACAATCAAGACATGCTTCTAAAAATTGATAGTACATTAACACTTACAAAAGGTAAATAATGCAAAAAGAGCTTATTTTTCATATTGATAACTTATCTTATTCTTTTAATGTTGAGCCAAATTTAGAAACAAATCTTGTTAAATTTGTGAATACAGATGCTAATATCTCTACGAAAGATCTTTTATTGGCATATATAAGATTGGCAAATGAACACACTGCTTTACAGCAAGATTTAGAAGAAATATCGTCTTTACTTCCTAAATTGTAATGAAAGACAGTTTTACTCTTTTAGAATTAATTTTTGTATTAATTATTGTTATAATTTTATCTACGCTTCTTTTAAAAAATGTTTTTTATAAAAGTATTGATAAAAGTAATATTGCCAAAATAAGAAGCGAAGTTTTTCTAATTAGAACAGTAATCAATCTAAATTATCATAAACAAGTATTATCAAATCAAGTTGCTAAATACGTTGATATCTTAGATATGAGTGCTAATAATAAAGAAAAACAATACTTGTTTACACGAACAAAAAAAGATCCATTGTTGGATACGATTATTCTTTCTTCAAAAAATAGTGATAAAAAAGATGCTTCGTGGATTAAAACAGCAAAAAATACTTACAAGGTTTTTGTAAAAGACGTATGGGTTGTTTTTAAATACAACAATAATACAGGAATATTTTCTTGTAATTATGATGAAAAATTATGCAAAGAGCTTAGTGAATGAATTATTATGAAGTAGCCTTATTAAAATCTCCCTTAGCCCCACTTACCTACCAGTGTGAAGAAGAATTACGATTAGGTGCAAAAGTAGAAGTGAAACTTCGCAATAGAAAAATACTTAGTCCGGCTGTTATTGTTAAAGTTGTTGCAAAACCCTCTTTTAAATGCGTTGACATTAAAGAAATCACATCGTTTTATTACGATGAACAGATGTTAGAAATTGCTTCTTTTATTTCTATGTATTATGTATCTTCTTTAGGAGAAGCGCTTTCTTTATACAATCCTTTTGATGAAGAAATCTCGTTTTTTGATAATAACAATGTTTTTGATTCAAAGATCACTTTATCAAATGAGCAAGAAAAAGCCTATACATTTTGCCAAGAAAAACAACAAGCCTTATTATTTGCAAATACAGGTTCTGGTAAAACAGAGATATATATTAAAAGTATTGAAAAACATTTAAACAATAATAAACAAGCCGTTTTATTAATGCCAGAAATCTCTCTAACCCCTCAAATGCAAAAACGCCTTGAGAATGCCTTTGGGGAAGCTGTTGCTATTTGGCATTCCAAGGTAAGTAAAAAAAGAAAAGCGCAGATTATTCATGGATTATTGAGTGGCAGTATTAAATTAATAGCAGGAGCAAGGTCTTCTTTATTTTTACCTTTTTCAAAGCTTGCATGTATAATTGTAGATGAAGAACACGATGAATCCTACAAAGCAGATTCCAAACCACGATATAATTTAAAAGATTTATGTATTTATATAGCTAAGAAACATAAAATTCAAGCCATTTTTGGCTCAGCTACTCCTTCTTTATCTTCTTTTCATAAATTGCCTTTTATAAGACTTACAAAAACATTTTATGAAAGCCGTAAAAACTATTATTTTGATGAAGAAGAGGGTTTATCTCCTAATATTATTAATAAAATTCATGCTACTTTGGAGCAGAAAAATCAAGTAATAGTTTTTTTACCTACTAGGGCTAATTATAAATATCAAGTATGTATGACGTGTGGAAAAGGCGTTGAATGTCCTTTTTGTTCTGTTTCTATGTCTTTGCATAAATTTGATAAAGCTTTAAAATGCCATTATTGTGGATATGCTCAAAAGATTCCTGATACTTGCCCCTCTTGTGAAAATGGAATTATTACAAATTTAAGAGTGGGTACGGCACAAATAGAAGAAGAGTTGAAAGAAATATTTCCAAATAAGATCATAAAACGTTTTGATAGAGATGTTATAAAAACAGATAAAAAACTAAGAGCCGTTTTGGATGAGTTTAATAAAGAAGAAATTGATATTTTAGTGGGAACGCAAATGTTATCAAAAGGCCATGATTACCATAATGTAAAACTGGCTGTTATTTTTGGTATTGATTCTGTTTTGAATATGAATTCTTATAAAGCACGTGAGCGGGCTTTGTCTTTATTAATACAAATAGCAGGAAGAAGTGGAAGAAAAGGGCAGGGTGAAATTATTGTGCAAAGTAAAAATGCCAATTTTTTCCAACACCATTTAGAAGATATAGATTATGAAGATTTTTTAAAAGAAGAATTAGAGGTAAGAGAAGACTTTTATCCTCCTTTTTTAAAAATGGCAAAAGTGATTTTTGCATCGAGTAATGGTTTAAAAGCACAAGATGAAATGCATGCAAATGTCACTTTTTTTAAAAATATGCAAGACTTAGAAGTCGTTGGTTTTGGGCCTTGCATAATTGAGCGAATTGCAAATAAATATCGTTTTGAAATAATTCTGCGCTCAAAAAAAGTAAAAATACTTTTAAATGCTTTGCACAGCATAAACTCAAATATTGTTAGTATTGATATGGATACAATCTCATAAGACATTTATGCAAAATTAGATATAATCGCGCAAATTAAAAGAATATTATAGGAGAAAAAATGATTTATACACAGAAAGAATTTAAAGAATTAGTTATAAGTATTAAAGCAGAGTCTTGGTATAAAGACCCCATTGGTTTTGGAATTACAAGAATTGACAGAGGTCAATTAAACCCTGATAAAATCTTACAAGCAACGTACCCTGTGGTTAACTGGAATGAAAACCAAGGAAGTGCTGCAATATTTTTAAAAGCGCTTAAAGATTCTGGTATTGAGGTTAATACAAGTGAATCTGAATTGGTTTGTTCTTTAAACGATGATTTTTTAACTTCTTGTATAGAAGCATTTAGACCATATATTCCAGAAGCTAAAGGTGATGCTCACAAAAATGTACAGGTTATTTCTCAATTGGCTTCTTTACCAATTGATGCGGGTATGACACCTGATGATTATAAAGTGGTATTTATTTTTGAAGATACTGCTGTTAAAAGTGTAGAAAGTGCTTACTTAAAATTGTATGCATTATCAAGCGGAAAAGCACCTTTACGATCATTAA
>CAJXWI010000218.1 GCA_913062735.1 uncultured Arcobacter sp. | reverse complement strand
ATAAAGAAGCAGCAAAAAAACTAGCCAAGGCTTGGAGTAAATGGGAAATTTCTTGTGTAACCCTTGTTCCTAATGAAGAGTTTTTAAAAGCGAATACAAATGATGAAGCTTCTTGGACGCTCGCACGTCATGAAGCGCATTATATGGTGAATGCCTTTTTTATAAAAGAAAATCAAATTTTGGAAAATTGTTATAAAATTCAAGATATCCCTACTTGTATTATTCATGGGCGTTACGATATAGTTTGTCCTTTTGATAATGCTTGGTTATTACATAAAGAATTAAATAACTCTGAGCTACTGATTGGATTAAGTGCAGGACATGCTTCTATTGAACCAGATAATATTCATCATTTGATTGCCTCAACAAATAAAATGTTAAATGTAGAATAAAATGAAAAAAAATGCGCAAGTCATTATTTTTGATGATAGCTGTGCTTTTTGTATTAAGGCTGTAAATTTTATTATAAAAAGAGATAAAAATAAGATTTTTTATTTTGCAGCTTTTAATAGTAAAAGTGCAAAAGAGCTAATTAAAAAGTATCATCAAGAAGAGCAAGGTAATAAAAGTTTAATATTAATTAAAAATGAAAAAGCCTACAATAAGAGCAAAGCGCTTAGCCAAATTTCTCTTTCTATGTCTTTTTTATGGCCTATGCTCAAGATAATTGATATCTTCCCTTTATCTTTAATGGATGGCTTATATATGTGGGTATCTAATAATAGACATCGGTTTTTAAAAAAAAGTAAGTTTATGAAAATAAATACTTCTAAGAATCTTCTTCCTTAATACTTTCATTTTAATTGTTACGTATCTTAAAGGTTTATAGTATAAATAACTATAAACATTATAAATAAATGTATTTTAAGTTTATTTATTATAAAATTCCATGATTTTTTAATAAGGTTATGTAATGCAATTATATTTTTTTCTAATGAGCTGTATGATAGTAGCTGTCGTTTTTACTGTACATGCGATGATGGATAGATCTCGTAGTACAGAACCAAGAAGCAAAGAATACGAGTTTCCTGTGAATCCAAAATTTTTGGCATATTTTTATTGGAACTGCACTTTTCTTTTTATTATTAGTATTAGCGGATATTTATATTTAATGTTTCACTAAATTTATTTTTCTAAGCTTAATTACTATACTATATAAGCAAATGTTTAAGGGACTTTCATGACACTTATTGAAATAATGGCTTTTACTTTTGTTGCAATTCTTTTGGTTGTATCTCCTGGGCCTAATGGTCTTTTACTTGCAAAAACAGTGCCCATATCTGGTAAAAATGCAGGTTTTGCAAACATTGCTGGTTTTATCTCTGCTTTTTATTTACATGGAGCTTTATCTATTCTTGGAATCTCTGTTATTTTGACCTCTTCTGCTGAAGCATTTTTTATTGTAAAAGTATTAGGGGCATTTTATTTAATATTTATTGGGGTAAAAGCATTAGGGAGTTCTTTAAAAAATCAAGATTTTAAAAATGTAAATAACAGCAAAAAGAAAAAAAGCACAATTAAAATGGCTTATTTAGAAGGCTTTTTAACGAATGCATTGAATCCTAAGGTATCAATGTTTTATTTAGCTGCCTTTCCTCAATTTATTCCAAATACTGGCGCTTCATTCTTTTATGCTTTTTTATTAATTACTATACATGCTTTTTTAAATACGCTTTGGTTTTCAAGCATGATTATTTTACTCTCAAAAATAAAAACTAAAAATAAAGATTCTATTTTACAAAAATCTTTTAGAGCTTTTACTGGTTTTGTTTTTGTTGCTTTTGGGATGAAACTTCTTACTTTAGAAAGTAAATAAAGACCTAGGTCTTTATTTTGCGTTTTTAAGTGAATTAAAAAAAACGTTTCTATTTAAGATTATTTTTACTTATTTATACTATAATGATACTCAATATCACTAAGGAAAAAAATGCAAATATTCTATATATTATTTTTAGCAATCGTTGGTTTTGGTCTTCTTTCAATTTTTTGTGTTCTTATTATTGATAAAATGCTTTCAAAAAAGAAAGTAAATATAAAAAAAGAGAGAGATATTTTTTTCAAGTAAAATATATTTAATAGTTTATATTGGGTTTTTTAGTTAAAATTCACTATAAACTCTATTATTAGGCTCTTTATGAAAGATATATTATACTTATTTACTGATTCTAGTGTTAATCCTCAAACAAAAATAGCTTATGGCTCTTATGTATATCTAAGTGAAAAACAAATCAATACTAATGATATTCATTCCCTAATTAAAAATAAACGCTTTATTGATACCTCTTCTACATTAGCAGAGCTTCAAATACTACTTTTTGCTTTACAAGAAAAAGATTTAAGTGAATATAAACTTGTTATTTATACGGATTGCCAAAATATAATTGGATTAAACAATAGACGAGAAGGTTTTGAAAAAAGTAATTATTTCTCAAAAACAAATAAAAGAATTAAAAATCATTTGTTTTATAAAGAATTCTTTATCTTAAACGATAAAATAGATTGTACTTTTATTAAAATAAAGGGTCATAAAAAAACTGTTTTAAAGGATAGTATTGACCGTGTTTTCTCCCTAGTAGATAAAAATGCAAGACTCGCATTAAGGAATGAATTTTCTGTTGAGAATATAAATAATAAATAAAAACTCTCATCTTTATAAAATTCATGTATAATACAACGTTTTTTTAAGTATATAAATTTATATTTAATACTTGCTAAAAAAGAAATTATTGAAAAGACATGACATGACAGAAATAGAAAAAATGAAAAACGATTTAGAGCCTTTAAGACAAGAGCTTATTGCGCATGATTTATATAAGAATGTTGATTCGATTAAAAGCATTCAAGTTTTTATGAAAATGCATGTATTTGCAGTTTGGGATTTTATGTCTTTATTAAAATCTTTACAAAGAGAATTGACAAATACAAATGTACCTTGGACTCCAAAAGGGCATAGACTATCACGGCGTTTGATTAATGATATTGTTTTATGTGAAGAAAGTGATTTTAACGAAAACAATGAAACAATGAGCCATTTTGAAATGTATATTGATGCTATGACACAAGTTGAAGCAAACACTTCTGATATTAATACCTTTATTGATAACTTAAATGAGGGAAAAACGTATCAAAAATCTTTAGAAATTGCAAAAGTAAATGAAGAAATCAAAAAATTTATTGATTTTACCTTTTCTGTAATTAATACTAAAAAATCTTATTTGATTGCTTCTGTTTTCACTTTTGGACGCGAAAATTTAATTCCGGATATGTTTGTTGAAATTGTAAGAAAATTCAATAAAAATCCTCAATCTGGTCTCTCTAAACTGGTATATTACCTTGACAGACATATTGAAGTTGATGGAGAAGAACATGGACCTATGGCTTTAAATATGATTACAGAATTATGTGAAGGTGATGAAGAAAAATGGAGTGAAGCACGAGAAGTTTGTAAAGAAGCACTCTTACGTAGAATTAAATTATGGGACAGTATTAACGCTTGTATTCTAGAAAATAACTAAGTCTGAAGTATAAACTTTTTGTTTATACTTTAGCTTAAAATCATTTTTAAAATATTGGCACTTAACATTACAAGTAAAACAGTAATAAGAACTTTTTTTATAAAAGCTTCTCCTCCTTTTATTGCATAATGACTGCCTACATAAGCTCCAAGCATATTTGCAAGTGCCATTGGTAAAGCAATTGACCATAATATTTTTCCTGCTGCAAAAAAAGCGATTGCTGAACCTAAATTCGTGATTAAATTAAGTGGTTTGGTTGAGGCTGTTGCTACAATATAATCTAAGTTAAGAAATTTTTTCATAGCAATAGTCATATATGTTCCAGTACCAGGGCCTAATAATCCATCATAAAAACCAATAGGCGCCGTACAAAGGATAATATTTTTTTTAGTAAGCGGACCTTTTTCTTCTTTTATGGAAGAACTTTTTTTAAGTAAGAATAATAAAGCAATAGGAATAGAAATTAAAATTGCCCAAGCAATTATTTCATCACTTAAATACATTACCAATGATGTTCCAATGTAAGATGCTATTAAACAAGGAATAATAGCAACAAAAACGATAGTAAAGGACATTTTTTTACTCATAGCATATTTTATACTGGCCATTAAGGTACCAAATAATCCAGCAATTTTATTTGTAGCTAGTACAAATAAGGGAGGAATTCCAGCTAGAAGTAAAACAGGAACTTGAATCATACCTCCACCTCCTGCAATTGCATCAATATAACCTGCAACAAAACCTGTTAAAATAAATATCATGTACCATGTTAGACTTATATCTTCTAAAAACTCCATTAAAAACCTTTTGTTAAAATAATAAGTGAAGAATATCAAAATTTGTAAAAAATGTCTTGTACTTTACTGACATTTTTTATAAAATGTTAATTAAATTAAAAGAAATAGGTTAATTATGAAGATAGATGAGTTAAAAGAAGTTATTTTTAAAAATGCACAAAATACTAAAGAAGAATTTAAACGGCTTTTTCATGGACGTGGAGGCTATTATAATGCATATGAATATCTTCTTTTGGATTCAATGAACAAAATCTTGTTTTTGAGTTTGTATAAAGAAGAAAAAGAAGAAAAGCAAATTATTAAGCTAGTAAAAGAACTGTATGATGCAAAAAAATATGAGTGTTTTATTGTTCAAAGGCGATATTTAAATAAGTCGCCAAGTACAATTATTCTTGGAGAATTAAAACAAGAAGAGCTAATTTATGAGCTTGGTTTAAAATATCAAGCACATTTTTTAAACAATCAGAATATGGGATTTTTTTCAGATATGAAAATAGGGCATGAATATGTTTTAAATAATAGTAAAGATAAAACCGTATTAAACTTATTTTCATATACCTGCGCTTTTTCTGTCTGTGCAATAAAAGGAGGAGCTTTAAAAGTTGTTAATGTTGACATGAGTAAAAGTGCTTTAAATATTGGACGAACAAATCACAGACTTAATAATTTAGATCTTAAAAAAGTAAAGTTTATGCCTCATAATATTCTAAAATCTTGGAATGCTATAAAAAAAGAAGGGCCTTATGATTTGATTGTCATTGATCCTCCTAGTTTTCAAAAAGGAAGTTTTGCAGTTACTAAAGATTATGAAAAAATTATTAAGCGTTTAAATATCTTTGCAAAAGAAGAGTGTATTATACTTTCGTGTTTAAATGCCCCTGAACTTAAGAGTGATTTTATTAAAGATCTTTATTTACGTCTTGCCCCAGAGTTTAGCTTCAAAGAA
>CAJXWI010000217.1 GCA_913062735.1 uncultured Arcobacter sp. | reverse complement strand
GAAATCTTGCAACCATATAAATACCTGCAGTTACCATAGTAGCTGCATGAATTAATGCAGAAATAGGAGTAGGTCCCGCCATTGCGTCTGGAAGCCAAGTAAATAAAGGAATTTGTGCTGATTTACCCATGGCTCCCACAAAAAGAAGAACGCCTGAAAGAACAAGTAATTCAGTACTTGCATTTCCTATATTTGCCTCTAAAGAAGAAAAACTCATGTCTCCTTCTCCAACAGCAAAAAATAAAGTAACAACTCCTAATAAAAATCCTAAATCCCCAACTCTGTTTACAATAAAGGCTTTATTAGCAGCGGTAACATTTTCCGCTTTTCCATAATAAAATTTAATAAGTAAATATGAACAAACTCCAACGCCTTCCCATCCTATAAATAACACAATAGGGTTATCAGCTAATACTAAAATTAACATAGATGCTAAGAAAAGGTTGAAATACGCAAAAAACTTTCCAAATCCAGGATCTTTATGCATATAACCAATGGCATAAATATGAATTAAAGAACCAACAAAAGTAACAAACATTGTCATAAAAATAGACAAATTATCTGCTAATAATTTCATTGAAATATGTAAGTTACCAACTTCTAGCCAAGTAAATAAATCTTGAGAGTAAGTATTTCCTGTTTCTTTCATATCTAAAAATAAAATCAATGTAAAAATAAAACCTAAAATTGGACTAAGTGTTCCTATGATTGAAAACAATCTTTGAGGTATTGCTCTTTGTGTAATATGATAAAAGTATAATCCACCATTTAATAAAGCACCTAATAAGGGAGCTAAAATAATCCAAATAATTAAACCTGATTCCATTATTTACTCTCCTTGTCTTTAAGCGCTGTAAACATATCAGTATCTAAAGATTTTTTAGATCTAAAGAGTAGAATAATAACAGATAAGAATATTGCAGCTTCAGCAGCAGCAATTGCTATAACCATAATAGTTATAATTTGTCCATCTAAATTTAGATGGTGTCGTGCAAAGGTAACTAAAAATAAATTGACTCCATTTAACATTAACTCAATTGACATATAAATTACAAAAACATTTCTTCTTGAAACAACACCCATTACACCAATAGTAAATAAAGTCATTGAAACAAAAGCATATGATGTTAAAGATATCATTATTTTGCCCCTCTTGATTTTTTCTTTTTAGCAAGTACTACTGTACCAATTAACGCAACAAGAAGTAAAATAGAAATAAGTTCAAAAGATAAAAGCCAATCTGTATACAAATGCATTCCTACATCTTTAATACCACCAAAACCTTCGCTTACTATTGATAAATCAGAGCCAGGAAGGTTTGAAACAGCTTTAATAATTACTAAATTAAAAGGTATCATTACAATTGCTGCTAATATCATATATTTATGTTTATTTGGTTCTTCTGGCATGTCTTCTTCATTAATGTTTAAAAACATTAATAAGAATATCACTAGAGTCATAATTGCACCTGCGTAAACTATAAGCTGTACCATAAATAGAAACGTTGCGCTTAACAATGCAAACAAACCTGCAATACTTAATACACAAATTAATAATCCAAGGGCACTGTACATTGGATTATGATTTAATAACATTGCAAGAGCTCCTCCAATAGCAAAAAAACTCAAGGCTAAAAATACAATATCAATCATTGGGGAAATCCTTTCCTCTTTCATTGTTCATTAAATAATCTTTGTCAACTAAAAAGTCTGAACGTTTACTTGCAACAAAAGAAAATATTCCTGTATCCATTCTAATGGCATCACAAGGACATGCTTCAACACAGTATCCACAATACACACATTCTAATAAATCAATAGAAAAAGCAGTAGGTCTTTTTTCTGCTTTGTCATCAAATCTTTCTTCTGCTTCTATGAAAATACAATCAGCAGGACAAGCAGTTGCACACATAAAACATGCAACACATTTTTCACTGCCGTCATCCCATTTTGTTAAACGATGAACTCCTCTATAGTTATCTGTAATATCATCAGGTTGTACTTCAGGATAAGACATAGAAATCAGTTTACTTGTGTCTTTTAAGTTTTTAGAGAAATGTTTAAATGTTGTTTTCATTCCCCCAAAAATTGCAGGTAGAAACATTTTATCTTTAAGACTACTACCATGTCTTTTTACTACTTTAATTCCCATTTTATTGTCCTACCACTATTACAGTTGCTGTTATGATAATATTTAATAATGCTAAGGGCAATAATATTTTCCATCCTAACATTTGTAATTGATCATATCTAATTCTTAATAGAGTCCATCTAACCCACATAAACACTAAAACCATTGCAAAAAACTTTGTTAAAAATGTCATAACTTGAATGATTGTAACTGCAATACTTGTTCCATTTTCACTTAAACCAGTGAAAAATAAATATGCCAATAATGCAAAAATCCCAAAAGCCATTCCTAAAAATATTTTTACTAAAATACCTGTTTCTCTAAATCTAATGTCATTTTCATCTGGCCATACATTATTCTTTTTAATCCAAGCTGTAAACATTACAAGTGTAAGTGGAACTACAACCATAAGAACCAGTAAAATAATAGAGATATGCTCTTTTAATGCTGCTGTATCTAAATACGGAACTTGATAGCCACCAAAAAATATTGTAACAATAATAGCAGCTCCACCACTCATAGCAGCAAACTCAGAAACTTGAAATAATCCAAAACGCATAGCTGAATATTCTGTATGATACCCAGCAACTATTTCAGATTCACCCTCAGCTAAATCAAAAGGAGCTCTGTTTGTTTCTGCAAATACAGTTACAATAAAGATAATACATGCAAGAGGTTGCATAAATATACCCCAAGAAGGAATAAATCCAAATAATAAATCTCCTTGCGCTACAACCATATCATTTAAATGAATAGAACCATAAGTAAGTAACATTGAAATAAGTGCAAGTCCCATAGAAGCTTCATATGAAATTACTTGAGCGGATGCTCTAATTGAACCTAAGAGTCCAAATTTACTTTGTGAAGAATATCCACCTAAAATAATTCCATACACACTTAAACCAGCAAATGCGATAAACCACATTACACCTATATCCATAGGCATGGCTTGCATTTGATGAGAAATACCATCGATTACTATATTATCTGCAAAAGGAATAACCCCAAATGTTAAAAAATAACAAATAAACACAATTCCAGGAGCAAGAGTAAATAAGAATTTATATTTAATATAAGAAGGAGTAAAGTCCTCTTTAAATACAAGTTTTAACATATCAGCAATACTTTGAATAACACCACCTAATCTGAAACCACCAACGTGACATCTATTAGGTCCTAATCTGTCCTGTACAAATGCAGCTACTCTTCTTTCCCACCATACAAAAACAGGAGTAAGCCCAACAGCTAAAACTACAGCTAATAGTATATTTACAATAATGACAATTATTGATGCCGTACTCATATATTTCCTTTTTCTAACATAGATTGAATATTTTCTATTAAAGTAGAAGCATTCATTAAATATTTATCTTTGTTCATTCCAGATATAACTTTTTGTTTGATTCCATCTTTATTAATATAGGTTCCATTTTTTTCATAAAATGACGCCATTGGAATAACAACGCTTGAATGTTCAACCGTAGTACAGATATTTGAAAAACATGAAATTATCTTTTTTTGGTCAAGTTCTTTTAAATTTTCATCAAAATAGTTGTTTTCTAATACAACAACCAATTTTGAGCTTTTTAAATACGCTTTAAAATCTTCTTGTGATTGAGATATTCCTAATTCATCAAATGCAGCTCTGTTTGCAGATTTATCATTGTCTTTTAAATAATCATCTCCAAAACTCTCATCTAAATATGTAGGTGAATATCCAGAAATATTTGCGCCTATGCTTTTAGCAAAAGCTTGTGTATTACTTAATTCTTCTAAACTTAAATTTGGACCTACTAAAATTAATGAGTTCTTATTATTTGATAGCTCTTTATATAAAATAGCTAAAGCAGTGTTTTCTTCTACTTCTTTTTTATTAATTAAAGCAAGTTCAACTCTGTTGTCTTGATTTTTTTTGTAAGATAATCTACCCTCATCACACATAAAATAACCATTAACTGCATTATTATGTCTTGGTCTGAATCTAAAAATAATATCGTCTTTGTATTTTTCTTTTCTATGATCTACATCAATATTACAGCCTTTAGAACAGCCATTACAAATAGCTTTAAAAGATTCTAAAAACCATACTCTTTGTTGAAATCTAAAATCTTTTGACGTTAAAGCTCCAACTGGACATAAATCTACTACATTCATAGCATATGGATTGTGTAATTTCATTCCTGGAAAAGTTGCGATTACAGAATGATCTGCCCTTGCTACTACGCCTAATTCATTCGTTCCTGTTACATCTGAACAAAATCGTACACATCTAGTACAAAGGACACATCTTTCTTGGTCTAACATAACATTAGCACCTAAGTCTTCTCTTTTTCTAGCATGATTCTTTTTATTTAAGTCCATTCTTGAGCTGTAAAATCCTGATTCCATATAAAAATCTTGTAATTTACATTCACCTGCTTGATCACAGGTTGGACAGTCAATAGGGTGATTTAATAACTGAAGTTCAAGTATGTCTTTTCTTACTTGCATAATGTTTTCACTTACAGTTGACACTTCCATATCTGCTGTTACAAAGGTGTCACAGGAAATCTGAGGTCGTTTCTGACCTTTGATTTCCACCATACACATTCGGCAATTTCCATCTTTACCAAGGGATTTGTGATAACAAAAATGAGGAATATGAATATTTTCATCTAATAATTTATCAATTAGTAAACTACCAACTTCTGCTTCCATTTCCTTATCATTAATTATTATTTTTACCATTTCACTCATATCAGTTATCTTCCTTGTATTCTTTTTTTATTTACCAGTATATAATTGTCTAGGACGTGCTATTTTCGTTGTTGGGTCTTGTTTTAATTCTGACCACTGAGTAATCCAACCAACTGTTCTTCCAATTACAAAAATAGGAGTAAACATTTCAGGTGGAATTCTAAGTGCTGTTAAAATAACACCAGAATAAAAATCAATATTTGGGTATAAGCCACGTTTGATAAAATAATCATCTTTTAAAGCAGCTTCTTCAACGGCTGCTGCAATATCTAATAATTTAGAGTCAAGTTTTAATTCTTCTCTTAATTTATCTTGTAAACCTTTTAAACTTTCAGCTCTTGGATCTCTGTTTTTGTAAACTCGGTGACCAAATCCCATTAATCTAAACGGATCGTTTCGAT
>CAJXWI010000216.1 GCA_913062735.1 uncultured Arcobacter sp. | reverse complement strand
ATATTACAGATGATAATCAAGTTTACTCAATTGGATTAAACTCATGTACTTCTGCACTTTTTTTAGCATTAGTTGCTCTAGGAATTAAGGAGGGGGATGAAGTTATTGTTCCTACATGGACGTTTGCTGCAACTGCTCAAGTAGTAGATTGGATTGGGGCTAAAGTTGTTCTGTGTGATATAGAGGAAGATTCCTTAAATATTGATGTAAATGAAGCAGAAAAACTTATTACAAATAAAACTAAAGCAATTATACCTGTTCATATCGCAGGTTACCCTTGTGATATGGAAGCATTATCTGAGTTGGCAAGAAAATATGATCTAAAAATTATTGAAGATGCTGCGCATGCTATTGGTACTAAATATAAAGATACAAAAATCGGAAACTTTTCTGATATTACGTGTTTTAGTTTTTATGCAACGAAAAATTTAGCTATGGGTGAAGGTGGTGCTGCTGTTTCAAAAGATGAATCTTTAATTGAAAAAATTAGAAAATTAAGTTATTTTGGAATCAACAAGGAAGCATTTAAAAGATATGAAAAATCTGGTCGATGGTTCTATGACATTGAAGAACTTGGTTATAAGTCAAATTTAGATAGTCTTCACGCTGCCTTAGGTATTATTCAGTTGAAAAAACTGGATAAAATGAATAAAAGAAGAAGAGAAATTGCTGAATATTATAAGAGCAATTTATCTGACAAGCTTGAATTTAATAAGGATTCAGAAGAACATTATCATACTTATCATTTATTTCCAATACGTCTGCCTGAAAATATTAATAGAGATGATTTTATAGAAGAACTTAAAGAGAACAATATAGGTGCAAGTGTACATTTTATTCCTTTACATTTGCATACGTTTTATAAAAATAGATCAAGCAATAACTTTAAAGTTGCTAACAAAGTATTTGATAAGATCTTATCAATTCCAATGTGTTCTGCTATGAATGATGATGAAGTCAAATCTGTTGTTGAGATTGTTAATAAAATTTTAGGTTGAAAATATGAATAGTTTTGAAGAAAGAGTTTTAAAAACGAAAAAAGTATCTGTTTGGGGTATTGGTTATTTAGGTTATACCACAATACTAAGATTGCAAGAAAATGGTTTTAGTTCAAGTGTATTTGATTTTACTGAAAGTAGATTAATTGAACTTAAAGATAATACATACCCTAGAAAGGAGCAATTTGATAGTTGGTCGAAAAATGGAAAAGTCCCTTCTGTAAATCTTGATAAAATTACTATTGCTAAAGATAAAAATTTTTTATTTGAAAATAACATTCATATTGTGTCTTTTCCAAATACAGAAAGTGTAGACTATATTTCACTTTCCAACTTATTTATTCAAAATAAGGACAAATTGGAAAACAGTTTGATAATATTTCAATCGGCAGGTATCCCTCAAACTATTGAAAGAAATTTTTGCAAAATTCTAGAAAGTAATAACATCAATGTAGAAATTTCAACTATATTTAGGAGTGACTGGACGATAGAAGATTTTTTTAATAAAAATCATAAAAGAGTTATTTCTGGGAATTCTAAAAAGGCTTTCGATAAAACAGAAGTTTTCTTGAAACTATTAAATTTAGAGTCAATTAAATTATCTAATATTGAAGAAGCAGAAGTGTATGAAAATACTAAAAATGCTTTAACTTATACAATGGTTGCATTTTTTAATCAACTTTCATTGTCATATCCTCATATTGATATCAATGAATTGTCTAAACAAGTTTTAAGTGATGTAAAATTAAAAAATTTAAACTTGGGAGTTAGTGGCGTTGATTATAAGTCTGAGCAATCATGCGAAAATATTTTAAGAGGATCATCGGGTGATTACTTAACAATATTAAAAGAAGCAAATGCAACTAATATCTCTTTTTTATTTTACTACGTTAATTTATTAAAAACTAAAAACGTTGATTCAGTAACAATTCTTGGACTTTCTTCTTACAATAGCATGAAGGATTTTAGATTTTCTCCATCAGTGATTTTGGCAGAATATTTAAATAAAGTAAATATAAAAGTTTATATTCATGATGAAAATTTAGACAAGGAAGAATTAGTTGAAATATTGCCAGAATGTGAATTTATTGATATTATTAGTAAACCAATAAAATCTGATGTTGTAGTTATCATGAGTTTATGTAATGAATATAAATTTTTTACGCAGGAAAATATTAATGAATCAGGTCTATTTGGTGTAAAATATATTATTGATAATACCGGTTTTTTTGGAAACTTTAAATATAGTGTTGATACACAATATCATCAACTGTGTGATGGTCAACTGGAAAAGGTAATAAACTAAAATATGTGTGGAATAGCTGGTTTTATATCTTCAAATAAAAATTACAATGCAAAAGAAATAGTTTCCAAAATGTTGGATAAAATTAATTATCGTGGGCCCGATCAAAAAGGTTATGACACTTATGATGATACAACAATTGGAATGGTCCGTTTAAGTATCATTGATCCTCATGATCATGATATCCCCGTACTAGATGATAGCAAAAATTTTGCTATTGTTTATAATGGTGAAATATACAATCATGATTCAATAAGACAATCTCTTAAATCAAAATATAAATTCAATACAAATTCTGATACTGAAACGGCATTGGTTAGTTATATTGCAAAAGGAATTGAATCTTTTGGTGAACATAACGGGATGTACGCTTTTTCTATTTATGATAAAATCAAAAGAGAAACAATAATTGTTAGAGATAAGTCTGGCGAAAAACCATTATATTATACAGAAGGAAAAGATTTTTTTGCCTTTGCTAGTGAAATGAAGTGTTTGTTAGAGTTAGTAGAACCTAGATTTAATAATGAAGCTATCTCATATGAAGCATATGAGTTTACAGTTGGAAAAGAAACTCTTTTCAAAGATATTCATCAGTTAGAGCCAGGTGAATTTATTAAAGTAAAAGATGGTAAATATAAAGTTCACAACTACTGGAAAATTTGGGATAATATTATTGATATACCTTGCGACGAAACTAAAATCATAACTGACCTATGTGATTTGGTGGAGGATTCAATTTTATTGAGAACTAAGAATGCTGCACATCAGTATGCTGCTTTTATTAGTGGAGGGGTTGATAGCTCTTTAATCGCTTGTATTGCAAAACCCGATTTTTTGTATACAGCACATTATGATTACAGTGATTTTGATGAGTTGGATTTTGCAAAACTTGTTGCAAAACAAATTAAAAAAGAATTAGTTATTGTCTCTCCTAATAAGGAAGAGTTTATAAAAACACGTAATGATATAGCATATCATCTAGATACACCTTGTACTTGGACTAGCTTTACGTTATGGATGTTACTAGAACGAGCGAAAAAAGATGGTGTTAAAATTGTTATGAATGGTGATGGTGCTGATGAATTATTTGCAGGCTATCATAGGTACCATTTACTTCATCATGATGAGCAAATTCATAATTTGGAAGCTATGAAACAATACTCCTATTTAATTGGAAAATACCATGGATCTGCTAGCAGTAGATATTCTAAATTGGTAAATAGATGTGAAAATCCTTATAATGAGCAAGTAAATAGATATTTGGATAAATCAATTGAGAACTATTATAATAAAATGAGTGAAGATATAGTTCATTTTATGGGATTAAATGATTTTTATAGTACTATGCAAGTACTTTTACAAATGGGTGATAGGTTAAGTATGGCACATAGTATTGAAAATAGATCTCCTTTTTTAGATCATAGACTACTTCAATATGCTTTTTCAGTGTCCTCAAAATATAAAATCAAAAATGGAATTACGAAGTGGGTATTAAAAGAAGTATCTAAAAAATTTATTCCAAATGAAATTAGTAATAGAATCGATAAGAGGGGTTTCTCCGCACCAATTAATAAGTGGTTTCAATGGGACAAACAAGGTAAATATAATAGAAGTGCATATAAGAATATGGTTTTCGAGGATTGGAAAAAAAGGATGGGAGTTATAAATGTTTGATTTCTTAGCTTTAATTACAAATAAACATTATTGGAAGTTACATAGCATTATTATTAAATTTATTATGAAACTATACGGTATAAAAATTGGAAATAATTTTTATATTGAAGGAGTTCCAAAATTAAAAGTAAAAGGTAAAGCAGAAAATATTACTATTGGCGATAACGTATCAATTTTTGGTAATATTGATTTAAGAAATAGAGAAAATGGAAAAATAATAATTGAAAACAACGTAAGTTTTGACAATGACGTTAGACTTGTTTCCGCGAGAGAAGGTACCATTAAAATTGGTGCGAATTCTACAATTGGTTGTTACACAATAATGAATGGTGGTGGAAATATATTAATAGGTAAAAAAAATCTTTTTGCTAAAAATATTTCTATAAATGCAAATGATCATAAATATGATAGGGATAAATATATAAGAGACCAAGGTTTCATACAAAAAGATGTTATTATTGGTGATGATGTTTGGCTTGGTGCTAATGTTTGTGTTAATAAAGGTGTAGTAGTTAACAATGGATCAATTATAAGTGCGAATGCTGTAGTAACTAAGAATACTGATGAATATTCAATAAATGTTGGGTTACCAGCAAAAAAAATAACTCAAAGGGTATAATAATGAAAATAACGTATTGTAAAAAGTGTTTAATGCCAAGCAGTAAACCATATCTGACATTTAATGAAATTGGTGTTTGTAATGCCTGTGAATCAAGTGAAAAAAAAGACAAAGTAGAAAATCCTATTAATTGGGTAGAGAGAGAAAAAGAATTTGAGAATTTAATACAGTGGGTAAAAGAACAAAAAGCACCTTATTATGATGCTATGGTTCCTGTGAGTGGTGGAAAAGATAGTATCACACAAGTTCATAGATTATTAGATAAGGGATTGAGGATACTTGCTATTAATATTGATTACGGAATAAAAACTGACATCGGTAAATATAATCTTGAAAGAATTCCAGAAATGGGGGCAAATTTAGTTATTCTTAGACCGGAATTAAAATTGCATAAAGAATTAATTAAAATAGGTTTAGAAGAGTATGGAGATCCAGATTTATTAAGTCATACTTTATTACATGCGTATCCTTTACATGTTGCAAAACAATTTAAAATACCATTATGCTTGTTGGGAGAGAACTCAGCATTTGAATATGGTGGAGAAAAAGATTTAGCTGATAGAACTGATATATCTAGAAAGTATTTTAATATTTATGCTGCAAATAAAGGGATGACTGCAAAAGTTTTTTCAGAAAAACATGCAATTCCTTTTGATAAATTATGGCAGTACGACTTTCCAGATGAGATTGAGAATGATGATAGCATAAGAGCAATGTTCT
>CAJXWI010000215.1 GCA_913062735.1 uncultured Arcobacter sp. | reverse complement strand
TGTAAATGAGGTACCAAACTCTACTTCAAACGTACCAAAATATGGATCGTGTATGTAAACCTTTTTGGTTGCAGCGTCATAACCAAACAAAACGACCACATGCCCAGAGAATGAATCACTATAAAACATTATCATTGGACGGCCTGCATTTATTTCCGTAGTTAACTGATTCCAACTTAATGGAGCATATGCAAAAGTAGAGTTTAACCCGAGCAAACGAAGACTCTCTTGTATTTCATAGTTACTCCCAGCTCTCACACAGTAAGTGGAGTAGGTATTGCAGCAATCAAAACCAGTCCACGTAGCAAGAGTTGCACATTGCTGAGCTGAAACCCCATAGTAATTTGCAGTTATTTCAATTGTGGCCGCCCAACACCATACCTCTGTTTGCTGTGCTCTGTTATCCATATTTAGAATAGTTGCGGTTACTGGTATCTCATTAGGATGGAATATTTGTCGTGAGTTTTTATTAGAATCACTACCACAGCCTGACAACATAATTATTAGGGAAAAAGCGAGTAATCGTTCAATGATATGACTCATAGAGTATCCTTACTTGTAGTTACGGCATTCAAATTTCACGATATGCTATAACAAAATCACCACTATATACTTGGTTCATTTTGTACGATCCCACTTAATGTCTAATGCTTTCCCATTACCCACATCACCTTCAACTCCTCTATATGGCATCTCATCTATTGCCACTCAGCATTTGCCTGTTAATTTGGCATCTCATCTATTGCCACTCAGCATTTGCCTGTTAATTTGGCAGCTCAATGGGTTTTCAATAACAAAAGTAAAAATATTCAAATATGAATAACTTCAACAAGGAAGGTAATATGAAAAAACACTGACAACACTCATCTTAATTATCGTAACTCAAAGCGTTTTCTCAAATTATACGGTATTTTTTCTTAAGAAAAATTAATACCTTGTGATAAAATGGTTTCATTTCCGTAATTAATGGTTGAGCTTAATCTTCTCATATAATTTTTCCAGGCATCACTTCCACTTTCTCTTCCCCCACCTGTATCTTTTTCACCTCCAAAAGCTGCACCAATTTCTGCGCCGGAGGTTCCTACATTTACATTAACAAGACCACAATCTGAGCCAAAAATAGAAGTGAAGAGTTCTGCTTCTTTAAGTTCATTTGTAAAAATAGAAGAGGATAAACCTTGATTTACTTCATTGTTCATTTCTATTGCTTCTTTTATATTTTCAAATTCCATAAGATATAAAAGGGGTGCAAAGGTTTCGTTTTGCACAATTTTGGCTTTGTGATCTATGTTTATTATGGCTGGTTTTACGTAATAAGAGTTAGATTCTTCTTTATTAAGTATTCTTTTTCCACCATATACGACTTCTCCTTTTTGTTTTTTAATTAAATGCAGGGCCACTTGCATATTTTCATAGGCTTGTTTATTAATTAAAGGTCCCATAATGTTTTTTTCATCAAAGGGGTTTCCTATTTTCAAACTTTTGTACGCAGCTATTAGTTTTTCTTGAAAAACTTTTTTAATACTTTTATGCACAAAGAGTCGTCGTAAAGAGGTACATCTCTGCCCTGCTGTTCCAATAGCAGAAAAAACTACTGCTTTCAATGCAAGGTCCAAATCAGCACTTTTACATACTATTAGAGCATTGTTTCCACCCAGTTCAAAAAGCGATTTCCCTAGGCGTTTTGCAATAATAGGTGCTATTTTTTTACCCATTGCTACTGAGCCTGTTGCAGAAACTAAAGAAGATTTTTTATTCTTTAAAATTTTCTTGGATACTTTTCTTGAGGCTATAATTACAGCAAAAATATCTTGGGGATAATCTTTAAATTTTTTTAGGGCTTTTTGTACCAGTAAAAAACATGCAAGGGCACATAAAGGCGCTTGATTGGAAGGTTTCCATAAAATGGTATTGCCACATACTAAAGCAAGCATTGCATTCCAAGCCCAAACAGCCATAGGAAAATTAAAAGCAGAAATAATACTTATGGTTCCTAAAGGATACCATTGTTCTATAATTTTATGTTTATAACGCTCAGAAGTAATACTTAGACCGTATAACTGCCGTGATAAGCCAATAGCAAAATCACAAACATCTATAAACTCTTGCACTTCACCCAAGGCTTCTTCGTATATTTTTCCTGATTCTAAAGTAATTAAATACGCAAGGTCTTTTTTTCTTTTTATGGCTTGTTTTTTTATTTCACTTATTAATAAGGCTCTTTTAGGTGCAGGTACTTTTCTCCAAAGCTTAAAACTTTTGTGCAATTTATCAAGAGTTTCATCGACACAAGAGGCATTTACTTCTCTAAATAGCGCAGTTTTTTCGTTATTTATAGGAGAGAAAACCTGTTTTTCATTTCCTTTTGAATATATATAATCCTTCTTTATTAAAACAGAAGGATAAAAACCATCTTTTTTGATCTTAGTTAAACCTAGAGTTTTAAGGATAGCTTCATTCATAATTAATCCTTTTTAAGAAATTTTTGTGCAAATCTATTGGATAAAAAATCTTCTAAATTAATATCTTCTTGTTTAATAAAAGAAGTTTTTTTAAGTTTATTATTCACATAAAGATCTAAAACAGTACATAAAGAAAGGGCTGTTGTTATTTGAAGGGCACTCAGTTTATGGGAATAAAATGTTTCATTATAAATCTTTCTGACATCTGTTTTTACTTGCAAAATTGAATCTTTTTTACCTATTACGGTACAAAATATTAGAACCAAATCTTCTTTAGTAGTGGGAACAGCATATTCTAAAATATCTTTTAGGATTTTTCTTCTTTCTTTTTTTCCTAAAAACAAATCATTAATTAAAAAATCCATTAAAGCCTTATGCCCTTTATAACGAATGGTTTTATAATTTAATTCCTTAACTTTGTTCTCCAGAGTCTCACATAGGGTTCCAAGACCTCCTGAGGTATTAAAGGCTTCATATTCCAAACCATTTAAAGAAAACTTCTCAAGGCCTTCTAATGCTTGTATAGAGACTAGTTTTGAGTCTCTAATTGCAAAACACTCATTGCAATATTCATTAATCAAACCATCTGTTGACCAAGTAAGATTGTATAAGATTTTATTAGAAGGATTTAAAGGCAAGGCCCCTACTCTCATTTTAATACTATACACCTCATCAAATTGTTGATATAAAGAATAAGCCAAAATAGAAATTAAACCAGGCGCTAAACCACATTGAGGAATAAAAACTTGATTTTTTTTGGCTTTTTTAGCTATTTCTTTAACCGCTTCCGTTGTTTTCACATCTTCTGTAAAGTCAAAATAATTAATATTTGCTTTTAATGCAAGTTTTGCAATAAAAATATTCAAATAATAGGGTAAAGCAGAAATAACTGTATCATAGTTTTCTAAGAGATTTTCATAGGATTTTTTATCTTCCAGATCTTTTTTTAGAACAGTAATATTTAAGTCTTTTTGGATTTTTTTGAGTGTTTTTGCTTTTCTAGCTAAGAGAGTTACGTCATAAGAATTTGACTTAGCCAAAAATAAAGCCAATGCAAAACCAATATTTCCTGAACCTAAGATAATAACTTTATGCATATCATCCTCCTTAAACCTAGGAATCTATACACCATTTTATCATAATATAATCTTTGAAACATTTTATTTAAGCTTAATATAATCTTTAAAGTTTTCTTTTAGAGTAGATAATTTCACTTTTGATGCGCTAAGTTTAATAATGATAAACTAAAATAATCAAATACATTGTTATAGGAATATCTATGATTTATGATAATGAAAGTAAATTTTTTGAATTAATCAGCCAAATACCTAATATTGCTGTACAAGGATACAATAAAAACAGAGAAGTCATTTATTGGAATAAAGCCAGTGAGTTAATATATGGTTATTCTTTTGAAGAAGCTATTGGTAAAAAACTTGAAGATTTGATTATTCCTAATTTTATGAGAAACGATATCATTTCATTTCATGCTAACTGGTGTAATAATGGTATAGTTATTCCTCCTTCTGCCCTACCACTTCAAAAAAAAGACGGTTCTACTGTTCATGTTTATTCTTCACATATTATGTTAGGAGAACACAGCGACTCTCCTGAAATGTTTTGTTTAGATATTGATATGTCCAAACAAAAAGAGCAAGAATCGAAACTACAAGGAATAAAAGATGAACTAGAACATTTAGCAAACTACGATTCTTTAACCGATTTACCAAACAGAGTATTGTTTAAAGATAGGTTAGAACAAGCTATAAAATCAGCACGTAGGCATCACAGTAATATTGCTATATTATTTATAGATTTGGATAATTTCAAAGAAATAAATGATTCTTTAGGGCATCATATAGGGGATAAAATACTTGTTAAAGTATCAAAAAGAATAAAAAGTAAAATAAGAGATTCAGATACTTTTGCAAGGCTTGGAGGCGATGAATTTACTGTTATCTTGAATAACGTCCAAAGCGTTGATGATGTCTCTGTTTTCATAAACAATATAATGAAACTTTTTAAAAAACCTTTTATTGTAGAAAACAATACGCTTAATACTACCATTAGTATTGGGGTTACTATTTATCCAAACGATGGAATCGATGCATCTACACTATTAAAGAATTCAGATGCTGCTATGTATGAAGCAAAAAGAAGTGGCCGAAATACTTATTCTTTTTATGATAAAGAAATGACAGATAAAGTATTACAACGTGTTTTGTTAAAAACATCGCTAAAAAAAGCACTAGAAGAAAATGAATTGCTGGTTTATTACCAAGCGCAAATTAATGCAAAAAACAATACCTTAGTTGGAATGGAGGCTCTTGTTAGATGGAATCACCCCACGCTTGGACTTATTACTCCAAATGAATTTATTCCCCTTGCTGAATCTACGGGAATGATAGTAGAGCTTGATAGAATAGTCATGAGAAAAGCGCTTGCTCAAGTAAATTTATGGAATAAACAAAAATTAAAACCCGAAAGAATATCTATTAATCTTGCTATAAAACAGCTAGAAAAAGATGATTTCATTTCTTTTCTTAAAGACTTACTTAATAATGAAAATTACAGTTATGAAGATATTGAGTTTGAAATAAGTGAAAGTCAAATTATGAAAAATCCTGACAAATCAATCAGGGTTTTAAAAGAAATCAGCGACTTGGGTATTTCAATTGCTATTGATGACTTTGGTACGGGTTATTCTTCTTTAGCTTATTTAAGAAAACTTCCCATAAATAAATTAAAGATTGACAAAATATTCATAGATAATGTTCCAAAAAATACTGAAGATTCAGAAATTTGTAAAACCATTATTAGTTTATGCAAGAGTTTAAAACTAGAAGTAATTGCAGAAGGCGTTG
>CAJXWI010000214.1 GCA_913062735.1 uncultured Arcobacter sp. | reverse complement strand
TCAGTGATAATTCCATCGACGCCATACTCGATCATTCGAATGATATCTTGTTCTCTGTTCACTGTCCAAACACAAGTTGCTAATCCATGTTTGTGTGCAAGCTCAACATTTTTTTTTGTAACATCGCGGTAGAAAGCACTCCACACATGACCCTCTAAAGATTTTATTATATTGGGTAATAAAAATAATTCTTCCATCGGATAATTTTTTACCATCCAAGGTGAATTTTCGTAAATATTTTTTTTAGTGATTGAAAGTCCTTGTTGCAAAGTAATGAATCCTCTTAAAATATTTGGGTTTTGTTTTTTAAGTGCGTAAAGAATTCTAAAATCATATGAAGTTATGAGGGTTCTATCTTCTAAATTAAATTCTTTTATATCTTTAAGTATTAAGGAGACCATTTTTTCTGGATCAGGAGTTACATTTTCTTGTGTAGGAGTTGATTTAATCTCTAAATTTAAAAATACGTCTTTATATTTATCTTCGGTAACTAATTTAAAAAAATCTGAGAGTTTTGGTATCCTTTCGTCCTTAGCGGATTTTTGATTTTTAAATCTTTTTGCATACTTCGTTTCAGGCTTTATGCTTTCAATATTATACTTACTTATTTCATCATAAGTTAGTTCTACTAATTTCATGGTCTTGTCTGTAATCCAGTTTCCTGAAGCGTCTTTAACTAGATCAGGGTTTAATCTGTAGTCGTGAAATATAACTGGAATATTATCTTTTGAAATTACAACATCAAATTCAACTGCTTTAATACCTAGATCAAATGTATATTTAAAACCTGATATAGAATTTTCAACAATATCACCTCTTGCTCCCCTGTGACCGTAAATTCTTATGTAGTTTGGTTTCGTTAAAAATGGATTGGTCAATTAATCCTCAAATCAGTATTAGTATCAAACAGGTGTAGTTTGTCATTTTGAATAGAAAGATTTATATTTTTTCCAATAGTGTCTTCTTTAACAACGCCCGAGATACTTGCAACTAAAATCTCATTACTATTTTCAAGTTTACCATGAATAAGTGTATTAGCTCCGATTAGCTCTACAAGCTCAACTTTTAATTTTATCGGACCATTTGGATCTAATTCAAAATCTTCAGGTCTCATGCCTACATTAACAGGTCCGTTAAATTTTGAATTAATTGAAATTGAAGCTTTATTTGCAAAACTCACTTTATTATTTTGACAGTTACCTTTTAATATATTCATTGCTGGGCTTCCTATAAATTGAGCTGTAAATAAAGTTTTAGGCTTAGTGTAAACTTCTAAAGGTGTACCAATATGTTCAACATTACCTTCATTCATTACAATCATTCGATCAGCTAGTGTCATCGCTTCAACTTGATCGTGTGTTACATATAAAGAAGTTGTCTTTAATTGAGTTTGAAGTTTTTTAATTTCTAACCTCATTTGAACTCTTAACTTTGCATCAAGGTTTGATAACGGTTCATCAAATAAAAAAGCTACAGGATTTCTTACAATAGCTCTTCCCATAGCAACTCTTTGTCTTTGTCCTCCTGATAACTGGTTGGGTTTTCGCTCTAATAATTCTCCAAGTTCTAATATTTCAGCTGCTTTTTGAACTCTAGACTCAATTTCCTCTTTCGATACTTTTGCAATTTTTAAACCGTAAGCCATATTACCAAAAACAGTCATATGAGGGTAAAGCGCGTAATTTTGAAAAACCATGGCAATGTTTCTCTCCATAGGTTCTAATTCATTCACTTTTTTTCCATCAATTAAGATATTGCCTTGATTGGCATCCTCTAATCCTGCAACCATTCTTAACAATGTTGATTTTCCGCATCCAGATGGGCCAACTATTACGATTAACTCACCGTCTTTAACATCAATACTAAGATCGTGAATTACCTCTGTTTTGCCAAATGATTTTTTTAAATTCTCTAACTTTATTTCAGACATCTATTTATCGCTTTCTAATAACCCTTTGACAAAAAACTTTTGCATTCCTATTACAACTGCAATCGGTGGTAACATAGCTAACATTGCTGTAGCCATAACAGTTGGCCAGTGAGCAAAATCATCACCTGCTGGTATCATGGCATCAAGTGCAATTACTATAGTTTTCATATCAGGATCTGTTGTCATCAACAATGGCCATAAGTATTGGTTCCATCCATATATAAAGAGTATAACAAACAACGCTGCAATATTTGTTTTACTTATAGGAATTAAAATATCTTTAAAAAATCTCATTGGTGAACAGCCATCCATTCTAGCAGCCTCAACCATTTCATCAGGTATGGTCATAAAAAATTGCCTAAATAAAAAAGTTGCAGTTGCAGAAGCTATAAGTGGAAAAATTAATCCTGTGTAACTATTTAGTAAGTTTAAATTAGCGACAACCTCATATGTTGGTACGATTCTAACTTCTACTGGAAGCATTAGCGTCATAAAGATTAACCAGAAACAAGTTTTTCTAAAAGGAAATCTAAAATAAACAATGGCGAATGCAGATAAGAGTGAGATTGCTATTTTTCCAATTGTAATTCCAAGTGCCATGATTGAGGAATTGATTAACATATTTATAACTGGTTCATTAGAACCATAGCCTTCTCGTCCACCTTTGAATAGTGCGTGGTAGTAATTTTCAAAAATCTCTGTACCAGGCCATAGTGGTAGTGGAGGATTTATAATTTCCTCTTGGTTTACAGTTGATGCTACAAAAGTTAACCAAACAGGAAAGAAAATAAATAATACCCCTATGATTAAACCAGCATGAGTTAACCAATATCCTGATTTCTTTTTTTCTACCATTAGTAATGAACCTTTCTCTCAATATATTTAAATTGAACAACTGTTAGCACCCCAACAACTAATAATAAAATTACAGATTGGGCAGCGCTTGATCCAAGGTCTTGTGAAACGAAGCCATCAGAAAATACTTTGTAAACTAAAATAGTTGTAGATTGTTCTGGTCCTCCTGAGGTTATTGTGTGTATTACTCCAAAGGTATCAAAAAAAGCATAAACTATATTAACAACTAATAAAAAGAATGTGATTGGAGAAAGTAAAGGTATTACGATTGTAAAAAATCTTTTCCAAAAACTAGCTCCATCTATAGCTGCCGCTTCAATTACAGATTTAGGTATTGCTTGCAAGCCTGCTAAGAAAAATAAGAAATTATAACTTATTCTTCCCCAAGTAGATGCCAGTATGACTAAAAACATTGCTTCATCACCATTTAAAGTGTGGTTCCACTCATAGCCTAAACCTTTAAGATAATAAGAGACTAAACCAATATTGCCGTTAAATAAAAACAACCAAAGAACGCCTGCAATTGCAGGTGCAATAGCGTAAGGCCAAATTAATAATGTTTGATAAACTCCAGCTCCCTTTATTAATCTATCTGCTAAAGCTGCAAGATATAATCCAATTGCCATTGAAAAAAAAGAAACTGCAGTAGAAAAAAATATTGTAGTTTTAAAACTTTCTAAATAATAAGGATCAGTTAGTAAAAATTTAAAATTATCTAACCCCACAAATTCTGTCTTTAATCCAAAAGGATCAGGTAAAAATAATGAATTCCATAATGCTTGTCCTGATGGGTAAAAGAAAAATAAAAAAGAAATTATTAGTTGAGGTGCAACTAATAAAGCCGGTAGCCACCAACCTTTAAAAATTACTCTTTTTTCCATTGGAAGATTATACTAGGGGCGAGAGCCCCTAGTATATAAATTTAATTATTTGTTTGCTCTTTCAAATCTTCTTAAAAGAACGTTACCTCTTTTCACAGCGCTGTCTAAAGCTACTTGAGCAGTTTTCTTACCGCTGTAAACTCCTTCCATCTCTTCATCAATGATACCTCTGATTTGATCAAAAGAACCAAGACGTAAGCCTTTAGAGTTATCTGTAACTTTATTTCTCATCATCTGTATACCAGCTAAATCAGTTCCAGGATTTTTAGAATAGAATCCTTCTTTTTTAGTCTGTTTACTTGCTGCGATTGTTGAAGGTAAGTAACCAGTATCCTGGTGCCACTTCGCTTGTATATCTGTTCTAGATAAGAAAGCTAAAAACGCGGCTGTACCTTTGTTCTCTTCAGCAGATTTTCCAGATAACGCCCATAAAGATGCACCACCGATAATCGTGTTTTGAGGTGCTTCTGTTGCGCCATAGTAAGGTAAATGTCTAATACCAAAATCAAACTTAGCTTCTTTTTTGATACCAGCATAACCAGCAGAAGACTCTGTAAAGAACATACATTCTCCAGCTCTGAAGTTTGCACCGCTTTCGTTTCTTCTACCTAAGTATTTAAATTTACCTTCTTGAGACCATTTACCTAAATTTTGAATGTGTTTGATATGAACTGGGCTATTAAATGATAGCTCAGTGTCTAAACCAGCAAATCCATTAGCTTTAGTTGCAAATGGTAAGTTATGATACGCAGAGAAATTTTCTAAGTGTATCCAGCTGTGCCATGCAGTTGTTAAACCACAATCAATACCTTTTGCTTTAGCGGCATCAAGAGCGTTACCAACTTGTTTCCATGTGCTTAAATCCATTTCTGGATCTAAACCAGCTTGTTTCATTAAGTCTTTATTAATCCATAGAACTGGTGTTGAAGCGTTATATGGTAATGACAACATTTTACCGTCTGTTGTTGTGTAATAACCTTTTACTGGTCCAATGTAGTTATTAGGCTGGAAGCTTTGTTTTGCATCTTTCATTAATTGATACATAGGAACATAAGCTCCTTTAGCAGCCATTAAACTAGCTGTACCTACTTCAAATACCATTAATAAATTTGGATGTTGTCCAGCTCTGAAAGCTGCAATTCCAGCATTTAATGTTTCTGAGTAGTTACCTTTTCTTGTATGTACAACAGTATACTTATCTTGGCTTGCGTTAAACTTGTTTACTTGCTCGTCAAGTAATTCACCAAGTCTTCCACCAAAAGCGTGCCACCATTGTATTTCAACTTTTGCCTGAGCAGCAGTTCCCGCAAACATTGCGAAAAGCGCTAGCGAGGCAATTATTGCTTTTAATTTTTTCATTATGAGTACTCCCAAGTTTTTCTTTAAAAGAAAAAAGCTAGCACAAAATATATATAAAGAGGAGTCGCTAATTAGATTTAGATTCTACCTAGGGTTTTATTTTATTTTCCCAAAAACGTTTAAAAGTATTACGCCAGTAATAATTAAGACTAAACCAATGGTTCCATAAAGATTTGGTGTTTGATTATATTTAAATATTCCAAATAATGTTACAGCTGTAATTGTTAAGGCACCATATGTTGCGTAAGTAAAACCAACTGGAATAATTGTCATTGCCTTAGAAATACAAAATAAACATATGACAATACTTGTT
>CAJXWI010000213.1 GCA_913062735.1 uncultured Arcobacter sp. | reverse complement strand
TAAATCATGAATCCAGATCAAAAGAGTATATGTACTTTATAATTTATCCTTATTCTATAATATATGATAAATTATTAGTAAATATAGAAGATGAAAACTTTAAAGCTTTAAATATAAGCATGTTAGAAGCAGCAGAGAAAGTAATACTTAAACTAGAGAAAATGTCCTTTCGACATTAAAACATATAAACATACAAATACATAAAGAATAAAAATGAAATATTACATATTAAAAGAATTAATCACGTATTTAAAAGAGAATTGTTCCTCAATAAAAGTTATCAAACGTATTGAAAATAATACTATTGTTGCTGAGTTCAACAATCAGAATAATATATATTTTGATTTAACGAAAGGAAATTCATTAGTCTATAAAAAAGAAGAGCAACGTTATTCAAAAAAAGACTTTAACGCGCCCTTTGATAATATCTTGCTTAAGCGTTTTTACAATGCAAAAATCAGAGATATTACCTTACACAATGATGATAAAATTATTCGTTTTTATGTGGATTCTAAATCTTCATATAAAGAAGAAAAAACAATTTTACAGCTTGAGTTTACTGGGAAACATACCAATATTATAATTACAGATGAAAATCTTATTATTTTAGAAGCGCTTAGACATATTGATGAATTTTCTTCTTCACGAGTGGTTAAAGTAGGTGAAAAACTTGAAGAAGTACCAAAAGCTTCTTTTATTCCTAAAATTGAAGAAATAAAAGATTTAGAAGCGCTTTTATATGAGACTTACTCAAAAAAAGAAGAACAAAACCTAAATAATCTAAAAAAAGTAAAACTTTCAGGACTAAATAAAAATGCCAATAAAATGCAGAAATTACTTTCTAGCCTTGAAAAAGAAGAAATTTTAGAAGAAAAAGCCAAGGCTTTGTATGAAAAAGGAAATTTAATCTTTTCAAATCTTCATTTGATTAAACCCTATGCAAAAAGTATAGAAGTATATAATATGCAAGGAGAGCTTACAACACTCACTTTGGATAATAATGAAGCAAGTCCCAGTGTATATGGAAATAAACTGTTTAAATTAGCCAAAAAGACTAAAAGAAAAGCCCAAAGTATTTCAATAGAAAAAAACAATATTGAAGAAAAACTTTCTTTTTTCAAACGCATGATTGTTAACATTCAAAATGCAAAGAATATAGATGAGTGTGAGTTTTTATTACCTAAAAAAGAAAAGAATCAAAAAAGAACAAAAAAAGAACAACCTTATGAAGCCTTCTTTTTTAATGGTTTTAAAATTATGTTAGGAACAAGTGAAAGAGAAAATATATATTTACTCAAAAACTCAAAAGCCAGTGATTTTTGGTTTCATCTAAAAGACAGACCTTCTGCCCATGTATTTGTGCAAAACACTAAAAAAACCATTCCAGAAGAAGTAATCGTAAAAGCAGCCCAACTTTGTGCTAAATTTTCGCTTGATTATGAAGGAAGATATGAAGTTGATTACACTCAAAGAAGAAACGTAAAAATCCAAAATGGCGCAAACGTTTTATACAATCCATACACAACAGTAGTAATAAATATCTAATTTAGATATTTATTACTTTTCTTAGCAGCTATTTATACCTTCAAAAAATGAGCTAAAAATTACACAAACCTTTACTATTGGTTTAGAAAAATAAAATAATCTTTTACCTATCAAACTATAATCAAATTAATGACTTATATAGATTATTGTCGCTACTATATTGCAATAAATAAAAAGGCAAAAAATGAAAAGTAATGTAAGGTTAAGTATTTTAGGCATTATATTAAGTATTGTATTTGTTGGCTGTGGAGCTTCTTCTATTTACAATGTGATGAAGTCCGAAATAAAACAAAAAGTTAGTAAAGATAAGGTATTTGCTGCGATTAAAAAAGCCGGATATTCAAAAGGTTGGGTGGTAGAAAAAGCTAAGGCGGGAGTAGCTAAAGCAGTGCTTCATTACGAAAACAGTAAAGCCGTTGTTGAAATTCCTCATACCTCAAACTCTTTCTCTATTAATCACGTAAGTAGTGTTAATTTAGATCATAATAAAAAAGAAGGAACAATTCACCCTAAGTACAATAAGTGGGTTCAAAAGCTTGAGAAAGCAATTAATCACGAATTGAAATCAATCGCAAACAAAAAATAATTTTTCAAATTTAATATTTTAAGTATATAAGGAAACCAACTTACGACGCCTTCTTTATATACTAAAATGCTCAAATGCCTGTGATTTTGCTTCTATCTCAAAGATTAACCTTCCACTATCACGTTTTTGCGCAAAACACTAAAAAACTATTTGAGATGATGTAATCATAAAAACAGCGCAACTCTGTACAAATGTTTTATTCCCTCCATACACAACAATAGTGATTAATACATAATCTGTTATTTTATTTGAAATTAAAAAAGAATGAGTGTAAAAATGGCTTATTATTAAAGAAATTACATATTAATGACATTATTAAAGTGTTAATATCTCTTTATTGTGATAGTATCTTTTCTTTTAAAACTAAGGAAATACATGTATAAAAAAACACTTTTGATAGCATTTTCGGTAATTTTGTTCGCAGGTTGTTCAGGTAAGTCTAATTATGTATCTAAATATTCAGTAGCAGAAGCAACTGATTATGCAATGGATTGTAACGCGCTATTAAGCGAAATAAAAATCCTAAAAGCAAAAATAAATAATGATGAAAACTTACTTGAATCATTTATTCCAAATTCTTTATTAAATAAAGAAGAGTTGAATGAACAAGATATATTAATTTTAAGAGAAAGAACAAAATCTCTTCAGCTTATATATACTATCAAACAAGCAAAAAATGAGTGTAGAGCTTTAACTGCAAGAGATACGGAAGTAGATAGCAATATTGTAAAATCAGTTAAAAAGATAAAAAATACTACAAATGAAGTTTTGGATGTAATAACAAAATAAGTAAGTAAAGTTTCTTATTTTATTAATAGATATTTTTATATATCACTAATTAGAAGACTCGTTTTATTTAGTGATATAGTGACATGGTTCTTTATATTTCAAGGTTCCCCTATATTCTTCCTCCTTTTTTTCTAAAATAAAACACTTCTTTTCCTAAAAGCAATATGTATAAATAGATTTGATATAATAAGTCTTAAAAATTAGCTTATAAGGTTTATTAATGATTGATATTATAAAAGACAGTTCTACTAGGATTAAAACGGGGCTGATTTTATTTCTAGCTGCACTTATTATTGGATATCTGGATTCATATTTTATAATTTGGTTGACCTTGGGTGCTTTACTTGTTATTGCTTTACAAGAGTCTATGAAATTATTCCAAATGGAAAGTCAAGAGATTTATTATTATTCTGGGGCACTTTGGTTTGTGGCTTATTTTTATCCTCATGCTGAAGATTTGTTTTTCATCCTTTTACTTGTTTATGCTTCTGTTCTTGCGTATTCTAAAAAACTAGACAAAAAGATTATTTTACCACTGCTTTATCCAACTGCATCGTTTTTATTTCTTCTTACTTTATACGCAGAGTTTGGAATTGAGTGTTTATTATGGTTATTGGTAATTGTTGCAGGGACTGATATTGGAGCTTATTTTGTAGGAAGATCAATAGGAAAAACAAAATTTTGTGAAACCAGTCCTAAAAAAACTCTTGAAGGAGTAGCTGGTGGTGTTGTTGTTGCTGCTATTTTAGGAACTATTTTTGCTATTGAGCCTTTATCTTTATTTGGAGCTTTAATTGTATCGGTTGGAGTTTCTCTTTCTTCTGTTTTTGGAGATTTATTTGAATCGTATTTAAAAAGAGAAGCAGGAGTTAAAGACTCTGGCGATATCTTACCAGGTCATGGTGGAATATTAGACAGAAGTGATGGTTTCTTATTTGGAGCTATTGTTATGCTGGTTATTTTAAGAGCTGTAATTTGATTTTATTAGGAAGTACAGGTTCTATTGGAGTAAATGCATTACTCCTTGCTAAGAAGTTTTCTTTGGATGTTGAGGTTTTAGTTGCAGGAAGAAATATTGTTTTATTAAATGAACAAATAAAAGAATTTAATCCTTCTTTTGTAGTGATTGCTTTAGAAGAAGATGTGCATAAAGTAAATCATAAAAATGTAAGGTACGGTGAGAAAGCAATTTTAGATGTCATTGAAGAAGCAAAATCAATGCTAGTTTTAAATGCTTTGGTTGGTTTTTTAGGTCTTAGACCTTCTTTAAAAACCATTGAGTGTGGTAAAAAACTCTCTCTTGCGAATAAAGAATCTTTAGTTGTAGCAGGAGAGTTTGTTGATAAATCAAATTTAATGCCTATTGATTCTGAGCATTTTGGTTTATGGTATCTATTGCAAGACAAAACAATAGATTCTATGACAATTACAGCTTCTGGGGGCTCTTTTAGAGATTATCCACTTGAGCGTTTAAAAAATGTAAGCATAAAAGAAGCTCTTAATCATCCAAACTGGAGCATGGGAAATAAAATCACAATAGATTCTGCAACCATGACGAATAAACTTTATGAATTATTAGAGGCAAAATGGTTATTTGATACCACAAAACTTGATGCTATTATTGAAACAAAGTCTTTAATACATGCTTTGATTAATTTTAAAGATGGTAGTACTACTGCGCATTTTGCACATGCAAATATGCAATTACCCATTGCGTATGCTTTAAAAACAAAAATAGATGAAGAAATATTAAAACCAGTGAATTTATTAGAAGTAGGTTCTCTGGAATTTAAAGAAATAAAAACGAATCGTTATCCTATTTGGGAAATAAAAGATTATATTTTAAACAATGGTTTAAAATTACATCCAATTCAAAAAGAAATAATAGATTACAACTTATTACTTGGTGATTCAAAAAGAATGCAAATATCTATTTCTCAATGTCAATTTCTACATCTGATTATAAAAGTTTCTAAAATTAAAAAAGTCCTAGAGATAGGAACTTTTACAGGTTTAAGCACGTTGTCTATGGCTTTAGCATTACCAGATGAGGGTAGTATAATTGCTTTAGATAAAAATGAGGAAACAAATAAAATTGCTCAAAATTTTTTTAAAAAAGCTAATCAAAATCACAAAATTAAAACAATAATTAAACCAGCTTTAGAAAGTTTGATGAGTATTAGAAATGAAAAATTTGATTTAGTTTTTATTGATGCTGATAAAATGAATTACCAAAAATATTATGAAATTTCACTAGATCTATTGAATAAAGAGGGTTTAGTAATTATTGATAATGTTTTATGGCATGGAGAAGTTGTTAACAAAGATATAAATGACAAATATACGAAAAGTATTAGAGATTTAAATCATTTTATTTCAAAGGACAAAAGAATTGAAAAAATCATGGTGCCTTTTGGAGATGGAATGACTGTCTGTAGGAAGATTTAATGTTCGCTATATTTGGATTTTATAAATTTCAAAAAATAAATAATTT
>CAJXWI010000212.1 GCA_913062735.1 uncultured Arcobacter sp. | reverse complement strand
TCCATTAATAAAAAATTGTTTTATATTCCAGGTGGTAAACGTGAAGTTGGAGAGTCCGATGAACAAGCTCTTATTAGGGAGATTAAAGAAGAAATATCTGTAGATATTATTCCTTCTTCACTTAAATATGCCAAAACTTTTTTAGCCAAAGCGGATGGAAAAGAGGACAAGGTTATGGTTAAGTTAACTTGTTATTTTGCCAACGTTGAAGGTGACGTTCATCCTGATGCAGAAATTGAAGAAATAAAATTTCTAGACTCCAAAGAAAAGTCATTGTGTTCAAAAGCAGCTATTCTTGTACTAGATTACTTAAAAAGTAAAAAGCTTATAAACTAAAAAAAGGATGAATATGAACATTCATGAAAAAATGAACTATGTTGAACTCCCTTCTAAGACTTAGAAAAAACGAAAGCTTTTTTTGCCGCTGTATTTTCTTGGAACTTCACAGATTACGGACCTTTATATACTGCTTTTTCAAATGAAGGCTTGGATGGAGGATTTTATCAATCTGATTTAATTTCATCAACTTCTTCAGGCAGTGCTTTGCTTGTTTTTTATTCTTCTTCTTTGGCACATACAATGAAAAAAATAAAAGATGCTAAGGGTGTGATTAGTAAAGATACTTTTGATTTTCCAGGTGGAAAGAGATTTCATTTTAATGATCCAAGTGGAAATGAATATGCTGTTTGGAGTGATATCTGAATATTGGGTTTATCTCTCACTCCTTTCGTACAATATTGAGGACTCTACTTTTTTATTTAATTATTCGTGTATTTTATAGTTTTTGAAATCATTAGCTCTTATTAAAAATTATTATTTATTATCAATTATCAGTATCATAAAATTATTATTTATTATCAAAAATAACTAATAAATTATTTATCTGTTGCTGTATCGTAATAACACACATTTATTTAATTATTTAATTAATAAAATAATTAAATAAAAGTGATTAAATTTTTCTGTTATAATTAATATATTATTTATTAGTAACAAAGGAGAATACATGTTTTCTTATAAAAACTTTAAACTTGGTGTGAAGTTAGGCTTGGGCTACGGCGTTATTTTAATTTTGATGGTAATTGTTTCTGTTGTGGGATACAATGGAATAAAATCTTTGATTTTAACGACAAAATGGGTTAATCATACCCACGAAGTTATTCGAGTTGGTGAAACGGTTTCTGGTTCAATGGTAGATATGGAAACAGGTCTTCGTGGTTATATGGTAACCGGAGATGAAAATTATTTGGCTCCTTATTACAGTGGAAATAAAAATTTTGACAAGCTAATTAAAGTGGGTGCTGAGTTAACGAGTGATAACGATACACAAGTTAAAAGATGGAAAGAAGTTGATCTTTTAAAACAGGAATGGATTAAGCAATGGGCTAAACCCGTTATTGCAAAACGAATTAAAATTGCAGAAGGTTCTAAAAGTATCTCCAATTTTAAAACTATTTCAGCCCGCCCTTTAGGAAAAGAACTTTTTGATGGCATTAGAGGAAAACTTGAAATATTAAATAAAAAGTTTACTTATAATGAAGAAGCAAAAGCTTTATTAACCTTAACCACTTTATCTTTGGTAAATATGGAAACAGGGCAAAGAGGTTTTTTATTAAGTGGACAAGAAGGTTCTTTAGAGCCCTATATTAATGGAAAAAAGAATTTACTTAAATATTTAAAAGAAATGGAAGATATTATTGTTTCTACTTCTGCTTCTAAAAGTGACCTTAGTGATGTTGTAAAAGCAGTTGAAGCTTGGCAAGTAAAAGTTGCAGACCTTGAAATTGAAGCACGAAGAGATATGAACAAATATAAATTTACACTAGAAGATTTAATTGCAGATATGGCCAAAGGAACGGGTAAAAATTATATGGATACGATTCGTGCAAAAATCTCCATTATTGTAAAAGATGAAGAAAAAATGATTGTAGTGCGATCAAAATCGCAGCATGATACGGCTGATTTTGCTACAAACTTTACGATTATTGGTACTCTTGTTGCAGTGTTTTTTGGCTTATTAATTGCTTTTTTTATTACAAGAAATATTACTGCAATGATTAGTACTTTTGAAACAGGATTAAATGATTTTTTCAAATATTTAAACAGAGAAATAACTACAGCAGAACTCATTAAGATTGATTCAAAAGATGAAATTGGCAAGATGGCAAAAGCAGTAAATGAAAATATTACTATAACAAAAGCTGGTATTGAAGAAGACAGAAAGTTTATTGATGAAACAATAATGGTACTTTCAGAGTTTGAGCAAGGTGATTTGTGTAAAAGAATTACTACTAACGTTGCAAACCCTTCTTTAATGGAACTTAAAAAAGTGTTGGATTCTATGGGAAATAATATGGAACAGAATATTGGCAATGTTCTTAATATATTAGAGCAGTATTCAAACTATAATTACATGAATAAAGTCGATAATAAACAAGTAAAAGCACAATTATTAGATTTAGCAAATGGGGTTAATACCTTAGGAGATTCTATTACTAATATGTTAATTGAGAATAAACAAGTAGGATTAACGCTGAATGGTTCCTCTGATACCTTATTAGAAAATGTAAATGTTCTTAATAACAGTTCAAACGAAGCGGCAACTTCCTTGGAAGAAACAGCAGCAGCCCTAGAAGAGATTACAAGTACAATTGTACGTAATACAGACAATGTAAGTAAAATGGCAAATTTTGCAAATAAAGTAATTGTTTCTGTTGAAGAGGGTAATGATTTAGCAGAGCAAACAACAGTCTCAATGGAAGAGATTAATGCACAAGTAACAGCTATTAATGATGCTATTGGTGTTATTGATCAAATTGCTTTTCAAACAAATATTCTTTCTCTTAATGCAGCGGTTGAAGCTGCAACGGCTGGAGAAGCTGGAAAAGGTTTTGCAGTAGTTGCTCAAGAAGTAAGAAATTTAGCTGCAAGATCTGCTGAAGCTGCAAAAGAAATCAAAGATCTGGTTGAGAATGCAAACAGTAAAACGAATGCTGGTAAAGTTATTTCAGATAAAATGATTCATGGATATACGGCATTAAATGAAAATATCACTAAAACAATAGACTTAATAAAAAGTGTAGAAGTGGCTTCAAAAGAACAACAATCTGGAATAGAGCAAATTAATGATGCGGTTACCTCACAAGATCAGCAAACACAGAAAATTGCAAGTGCTGCTAATGATACGAAAGATATTGCACTTCACACTTCTATTATTGCAAAAGAGATTGTAGAAGCAGTTGATTTAAAAGAGTTTAAAGGTAAAGACAGTGTTCAAAATAGAAGATCAAAGAATTTTGATTTAGATTATTCACAAAAGGAAAGAAGAAGTGCTGAACGATCAGTAAAAGAGTTTAATGAAACTGGTTCAAATACAAAAACTGCAAAAGAAACAAAACCAATAAAAGCCAGAAGTGTAAAAAGAAGCGATCTGGAATCTAAAGTTTCTAAAGTTACTCAAAATAATTCTGTTACTGCTACAGAAAACAGTGATGAATGGGAAAGTTTTTAAGAAATAATTTGATATAAAAGTATACTTGAAGATTACTCTTGAGTATACTTTTTATTTAAAGATAATAATCTTATAGGTATTTATACTCAAATATTAAGCTTGTACCCCAAGCCAGAATAGTTTTTAACGATTGTTTTATAGGTAGCTTTTCTTAAGTCACGAAAGAGGGTTTTAAAGGCAGCTTCACTTACATCTTCTTGCCAAATATGATATTTAATTTCTTCATAGGAGAGGATTCTATTGGAGTTTTGTATGAATAAGTCTATTAATAAAGCTTGTTTTTTATTTAGAATATAAGAGCTGTTATTTTTAATAATGCTTTGAGTATGAAAATTAAAAAACATATCTTCTCCTACAAAAACATTACTATAAACACGTTTTGATATTATTTCCATACATTTATATAAGGCCTCTTTTAGAACAATATCTTTAAAAGCAGAAGTGATATATTTTGTGATATATAACTCCATTAACTCATTTTGATATTTATTTGTTTTCTTACTTGATATAACAAGAAAAGCAGTTTTTAAATCTACTTTTCTTATGTCTTTTAAAAAGTTAATGAAAATATCATGGCTAAAATCACTCTGAAGAAGAATTAAACAAGGAGATTTTTTTTTATATAAATGTTGTGCTTTTTCAATACTTGATGCACAAGAAACAATATTTACGTGGGTTTTCAGCACTCGTAATACTTGCTTGTCATATGTTTCTTCACAAATATACAAAACAGATAAATCACTTACTTTCATATTTTTCCTAGATTAGTTTTAATGTCTCTTCCGTACTTAAAATTTTAGCAAAAGCAAAACCTAAGGCACTCATTGAAGATGCATGCACTTGCGACGCTTCTATTATTTTTCCTTGAAATTCTAAAGGAAGTGTAGCACAGGCATCATGAACAACTGTACAATTGTATTTTAAGTCACTGGCTGCTCTGGCGGCTGATGTTACACACATATGTGACATTGCTCCACAAATAATAACATCTTGAATATTAGAGTCTCTTAATTCTTCTTCTAAGGTCGTTTCTAAGAATGCATTGACGTGATTTTTTGTTATGATTTTTTCATTTTTATGTGGACGTACACTTTTGTGTATGTGTGAACCTTTTGAGCCTTTAAGAAAAAAAGGTGCTTCTTTACTTAAGGATTCATGTTGTACATGTATTATTTTAGCACTCTTTTCTCTAAAAACATCTAATAGTTTGGCTGCATTTGTGGCTGCTTCTAGGGTATTGTTTAAAATAAACGTTGCTTGGGTAAAATCTTCAAAATAGTCATTTTGAAAATCAATTAAAATTAAAGCGGTATTTTTCATCTCTGTCCTTTTTTTTATGTAAAAGAAGTATATAAAGATAAAGAAGTAAAAAAGTAGGATAATAAATTAATTTGATAAAAGAAGGGCGGCTTAAAAACCCAAGAAAATATAATCTCTTGAGCTCTTATAGTATTAGGATATATTTTTTCTTTGTTCTTTTCCTTTAAAATCAGTGTTCTCATTGTTTCTAACGGCAATTTCCTCTTTTCCAATAAATTGAATGTTTTCCATTTTTTCAACGGTTGCTATTGAAAACTGTAAATTACTAGAAGATATACTGTTTACTTTTTCTGCAATTACTGCATTTTCTTGAGTGAAAGAATCAATTTTAGTAACAGCATCATTAATTTGTTTAATACCAATCTCTTGTTCACTTGAGGCTGTTTCAACTACTGATATTAATTCAAGTGTGCTTTCAATGTTTTCATTAAGAACATTGTATTCTTCAACTAAAAGTTCTGATGTTTCTGTTCCTTCTTGTGTTTTTGATACTAAATCTTTCATAAGTGATTCAATTAATTTAGCAGCTTCAGCTGATTTATTTGCTAGTGTTCTTACTTCTTGTGCTACTACTGCAAAACCTTTTCC
>CAJXWI010000211.1 GCA_913062735.1 uncultured Arcobacter sp. | reverse complement strand
GTTCCAATGCAAAAGTAGAAAACTTAACATCTAAATTATACGTGCTATCATTTGTTAGCTTTATAATGTACGTACCCTCTTCTAATGATAAATCTTGAATAGTATTGGACTTTTCACTTACCACAGTTAAGTTTTCATCATAAACAGTAACATAGAGATCTGAATTTTCATCTAGCAAAATATCCAAATCTGTCGTATCTGTAACAGTATGATAAAAGTATTGAACATTCATCTCAGGTACTGTGTATAATTCACTTGTTAATTCAGAAAAGTTGTTCAAATTATCAAGAGAGGGACTATAGAAGCTTACTTTATTTTCGATGTTGCTACTTCTAATTTTAACTATATATTTTCCTTGTGATAAGGCAACCGTACGATCTTGATTAGATTTTGAACTAACAATATTTAAATTTTCATCAAAAATAGTAATATATGTTGCAAAAGACTTGATATTCACATCAAAATTACCATTTTGGGGCATGTTTAAATAATAAAAATAATTTTCAAAATTTGTATCTATAGTATAAGTAGCATTGGTGATTTTTGAGAAATTCTTTACTTTATCTAAAATTGGAGAGTAAAATTCTACTTTATTACTGTTATATGAGGTGTTCGTTAGTTTCACAAAATACATACCTTCATCCAAGAAAATATCATCACTTGAATTTGTATGTAGGACAACATTCATATATTTATCATAGATTTTTATCTCTGTTGAAGAGGAATTTTCAATGTCAATATTTCCAGCTTCTGTCATATTTAAGTCCAAATATTGTTCTGTCTTACTCTCCAAAGTATAAATTTTATTTTCAAATAATATAGAATTAGGTTTATCAGTAATTAATCGGTATTCATCAGCAGGAAAAGTATAGCCATTTGCACATTTATTTTCTTTTATATAATATAAAGCGTCACGAAATAGTCTCTCATTTATTTCACCTCTTTGAAAATTAAGATTATCAGAAACGGAACAATTAAAATCCAAACCATCAACATAATTACCAATGCCATCTGCATTAAAAAATGTATAGTTAATTAAAAAATAAAGATAATCATTTTTTAATCGTCCACTCATCCCAAAAGGTTTACCATTGGTTTTTGAACCAATTACTTTAACATCAACATATGGTTTAAGAGAATTAATAACCAGTTCACTTGAAGACGCTGTATTTTCTGAGGTCAAGAAAAAAACTCTTTTTATATTCAAAGAATTATCATTTTTAATAAAATGAGAATATGCATTTTTATCTTGATGATTATTATTCCATTGAGAATAAAATTGAACTTTTCCTTCTTGTTTATCTCCTGCAATTTTATCAAGTAATACAGTAGCAGTATTGACGCTACCACCACCATTATATCTTAAATCAATAATCAGTTCTGTAATATTATAATCTTTAAAATAAGTAAAAGTTTCATCTATTTCAACAGTACTTAAAGAAGAAAAATGATCATATATCATATAGCCTACTTTTATATCATCTTTCGAAATAAATATTTTTTTATCTGTTAGTTTGTAGTTATACTCCAGTGGAGTAATATTAATGTTTAAAGTACTAGTTGCTCTCGTTATTGTGAAAGTCACTTCTACACCTAAATTGTCCTGCGCAGCAGTATAGCTTTCACCTGTTGCCTCAATACCATTTATATGAGTAACTTTATCACCTCTTTGTAAACCTGAGTTTTCACAAGGAGACTCGATTCTCATATTTTCTATTGTGATTCCATCATACTTACAACCAAAACCAGATTCCACTTGAGTGGAACTACTTTCGAAATCTTGTAAAGTTAGTGCATAACTCCATTTATCACTTGAGTATCTAAAGTCTCGTATCATATCATTTGGACTTGTATACTGAGAATAAGGTTTATCAGTAATACTTTCTGCCCAAAAATATTCAGTTTTAAAAAGATTATTTAAATAATCTTTATCATCATTTGCAAATGCAAAGTTAGCGGTATTGGCATCAAGTGCAAAGTCTTTGCTAAATTTAGATTGATTATAATTTGAATCTTCTGGTAGGGCAACTGCAAATGACAATGATGTATAAACAAATATCAATACAACTAAAATAAATTTTTTCAAAAACTGCCTTTTATATATAAGTAAATTATTTAAAATACTGGTGCACTTGGTGGCATCTCAATATTAGTGTCACTAGGTTCCAATGGTCTAAAATCATCCGGATTACTAAAAGTGATATTAGGATAATCCACAACTCCAGTACTCGCCACAATACTTCCACTTTGAGTGATTAGTGTTGTTTCATCAAAAACAGTATTACTCTTAAAAACTTTGAGTGCTACTGTTTTATTTGTATAGTCATCATTTACTTGTATAATTGGAACACTCTTATCCATAACTGTTCCTCTTAATATACTTGAGCCACCTGAAGTATTTGCATTTTGTTCTTCGATATTTAAGGAAGAGAATGCAAACATCGTGTAATCAACTCCATTGAGTCTAAAAACAGATTTTGATGTTTGTGTATCTCCACCTATATCCCATGCTCGAAACGTAAATCGGTTAAAAACAAATTCCATATCATTATCAACATTGATCCAATAACCTTGTCCAAGTTTCATTGTTCCTAATGCAAAAGATGCGCTTCTATCATAAATAAAAGTATCTGATGATACTCCCCCTGTCACAACTTTGTTAATATCAGCATAGTTTGACATTGTACTTGAGTCAAGTTCTTCAAAAAGATGAACCAAGTTCCAACCAGACTTGAGTGAAATAATTGAAGGCAATGTTAGTTCTTTAGTGTATTCTAAAGTAGTGTCCGCATTTACATATACCCAATATCCTTGTCCCAAACTCATTGTTCCCAAAGAAAAAGAAGCTGCCTTGTCATAGATAAACGTTGTGGAAGTTCTCCCACCTGTTACTACTTTTTCTATACTTGGATTCGATTGTAAATCTGAAGCTGATATTTTTGATGCTATTCCAATTAGATTCCATCCTTGTTTAAGAGTCAAACTCTCTGCATTTAAGGAACTAACAAAGACAAAAGCTAAAAGTATTTGAAGATATAATCTCATTTTCATAATATTTTCCTTATAGTTCAATTTCTATGTTTGTATAATTACTGCCAATATATATTTCACTTGTCGTATTAACCAAAGTAGATTCATCAAAAACTGTTTGACTTTTAAATAGCTTGAAGACAACATGATTATTGCTGTAATCATTTGACAGTTGTATTATAGGGAGTTGTTTATCATTCAGTTTTGGGATAATGATATTAACTTCACTATCCAAACTTACATCATCAAAAGATATATTCAAAGTTGAATATGCTACTAAAGTATATTTTTCACCATCTAATTCAAACACTGATTTCGTCGTTTCAGTGTTTCCTCCCATAGCAAATGCTCTATACTCATACTCACTAAATGCACCACTAGCTAAAATAGATAATGGAAATAGAAACAGAAAAAACGCTTTTCTTATATTCTTTTTCATCTGAAACCTTTATAGTTTATTTTGTATTCGATTTTAAAAGTACTCATACAAATACTTTTAAAATGAAATACATATAACAAAAAGAGAGGGGCAAAACCCTGCTCTTTCGTTAATTTGTATATACTAAAATTGACCTGCTGAAACTCCAAGTAAAATATTATCAAATGTTATTGTAGTTGCTCCACCAACAGCATTTAGAGCTCCTGTAGATTTAATCAAAGATCCTGAGGCATCAAATACTTTAATAAATAATAAAGTATCTTTATAGTCTTCTGCAGCCACAAAACCTGTTTCAACACTACTGCTGCCATCAACAGCATTTACTTTAATAAGTGTAGCATCAGTAAAACTCGTACTTGCATCTGTCACATTAATCTTTGAATACAGTTTTAAGATATATGTTTTACCATTTACCACAATAGTTTCACTATTAGTTGAGCCACCTAAACCATACGCGGGATATGAAACTTCAGGATGAAAGTTAAAGCCATTGTAAATAACGTCCATTACACCATATGATGTTCCATCAATTACAAGTTGTGTTCCAAGTAAGTTAAAGACTCTTGAATCGGCATTTAATAAGCCACTTGCATCTAGAGTCCATGCATTGTTTGTTGTTGTTTCAAATTCATCAGTAAAGTCTTTATTTGATGCAATAGTTATATTTTTATCACCTATTTTATCACCATCACTGTCATAAACAATAGTGATATTCGCATCTCCTAAATCTTGAGAGTTAATCATTAGAACAGGTTGATAATTACTTTGATCATCAATTACCCATGCAAATTTCGGATCACTAATTCCAACACTTAACGCTTTTCTATACGCAGTAATTAATGTATTTATTACATCAGTAGTTGTAGTTGATAAAGAAATAAACTTAGTACCAACATTACCCATACCATTTGCTAAGACATCTTCTCTTACACTTGTTGTAAAGTGATTTGCGACAGTTACATAAACTCGAGCCATGACTCTCGCATTTTGATTACGTACGCTATCCAACGTAAATACTTGATTAGCCATATCTCCCATTAGTTTAATAGGACTACTGTTTCCTCCTGTAAAAAATGTAGATGTCATTGATGTTTTATCTAAACTGTATCCATTGTCAGATATTGCAACTGTTGAATTAATCAAAACATTTGATACTAATACTCTTTTGAATTGATTGATTTGGTCATCTGTATACCCCGTCATATTTCCATCTACAGGTAATAAACTAGTATCAAATGGATCCATATATAATTCATCTGCGCTTACACCTGTAAGTCCTGCATTTGCCAATAATGAAATCAATTCTGTATCACTAAACCCTTTATTTCCTAAAGAAGTAATTGGAGATACAATCCCATTTTTACTTGGATCGTAACTTGCACTTAGATTTCCATCAAAAGGTACACCATTGTGTAACCCTTGCTGAATCATAGTCATATTTGAATCACTTGGAAAACTTACACTAAAGCTAAACTTGCCATCTGTTCCCGATAATGTTGATAATTCATTAGAGTCTTGCTGTCCATCATTATTTACATCAACCCAGAATTGTGCTCCAACAATATATGGATCAATAGCTTGTCCACTTTCTAAATCAGCTTTTATTTCTAAAGTATTTGATTTTCCCACTAATCGTAACTTCTTTGCCGATGGGTAATATTTTTTTGATATAACCTTCATAACTGTTAAAAAAAACACAATCTATCTCACCAGTATCATCTTTGCATAAAACTTTATTTGGTAAGTTTCTAACTCTTGGGAATGAATATTTGAAAGGTATTATGGTTATGGTCTGTATTTCATCTATTTTTAGATCTTTTATCTTAGATGATAAACTTCTATCAGTGTAAGATTTTGGTAATTTCCATAATAAATCAAAAATAGTATTTATGTTTTTTCTCTTTAATAAATTCGAAGTTTTAGTTCCTACACCTTTTAGTAAATTGAGATCAGAC
>CAJXWI010000210.1 GCA_913062735.1 uncultured Arcobacter sp. | reverse complement strand
GTTTCATAGGCGGTCTTTTATCTTATTTTATTACATCTAATATTTCAAACATTAGTTTAAAATATCTCTTTCTTACAGTATTAGTAGCTTCAATTTTAAAAATACTACAAACTCCTGCTGTACATGACAAAAAACAAAAAATACCTTCAAAAGCTTTTTTAATTTTAATTGGTTCTTGTATTGGAATGATTGCTATGAGTATTGGAGTGGGTGGATCTATTATGTTGACTCCTATTTTAGTTGGTTTTATGCATTATAATTTAAAAACAGCTACATCTTTGTCTTTATTTTTTGTAATGTTTTCTGCAATTGCAGGTTTTATATCCTTAAGTAGTAATTCTCAAATGTTATATCAAGAAGGTATAATTATAGGAAGTGTTTCATTATTTGGGGTTTATGCGGGCGTAAAACTTAAACATTTAACAAATCTTGTTTCCTATAAAAAATATATATTAAGCTTATATATACTGATTTTAATTTCTATGCTGTATAAAATGTACTATTAAATACTCCACTCTAATTTAAATAAACTTGCAAAATGAAATATTTTTTTCCTCTTAAAGAAGTTATGATATAATCACACTTATTTTTTCAATGGAATGGTGATGAAAGATACAATTAAAATAGTTAATGCTAAAGAAAACAACTTAAAAAACATAAACCTTGAAATACCTAAAAACAAACTCATTGTTTTTACAGGATTATCAGGTTCTGGTAAGTCAACACTGGCTTTTGATACACTGTATGCAGAAGGACAAAGACGATATATTGAGTCTTTATCTGCTTATGCACGACAATTTTTAGGAAAAATTGCTAAACCGGATGTTGAACGAATAGAAGGATTAACTCCTGCAATTGCAATTGATCAAAAAACCACTTCTAAAAACCCAAGATCTACTGTAGGAACTATTACTGAGGTCTATGATTATCTAAGACTCCTTTATGCAAGAGTTGGTGAACAACACTGTCATCAATGTGGAGATCCTATTTCTGAAATGAGTGCTTCTGATGTTATTGAAGAAGTACTAAAACTACCACAAAATGCTAAATTAGTTATTCTTGCACCTCTTGTTAACCGTAAAAAAGGTACATTCGCCGATTTATTAGAATCTTTACGAGCTAAGGGTTATGTAAGAGCTATGATTGATGGTGTTATGGTTAGACTTGATGAAGATATTGAACTTGCGAAAACACAAATGCATACTATTAAAGTAGTAATTGATAGAGTGGGCGTAAAAGAAGAAAACAGACAAAGAATAGCTCAAGATGTTGAAAAAGGTCTAAAAGAAAGTTTTGGAGAACTGGAAATTGAAGTAATCAATCATGAAGATTTATCTTGTGAAAAACATCATCATTATTCAGAGCACATGGCATGTTTTGCATGTAAAATTTCTTTTGAACCCTTAGAACCATTATCCTTTTCTTTTAATTCTCCAAAGGGTGCTTGTCCTTCTTGTGATGGCTTAGGAATAAGATATGCCATTGATATGAAAAAAATCATTAATGAAGACTTATCAATTGAAAAAGGCGCGGTTAAAGTTATTTATGGTTTTAATAAAGGCTATTATTTTAAAATGTTACTGGCTTATTGTGAAGCAGCCGATATAAATATTAAAGTTCCTTTTTCAAGCTTAGAAGAACATGAAAAAAAAGCAATTTATCATGGAGGCTTTGAAGAAGTAAAGTTTACTTGGAAAAACCACAAATTAAACAGAAAATGGGAAGGTGTTGTAAAAATAGCCTACGGAATGATCAAAGACGAAAAAGAAATGGCTGAATATATGACAGAAAAAACATGTTCTGAATGTTCTGGGCACAGATTAAAACCTTCTTCTTTAGCGGTTAAAGTAGCAAGTAAATCAATTTGTGAATTAACTTCAATTCCAATAGAAGATTCTCACACTTTTTTTCAAGATAAAAAGAACTTTGCTTACTTAAATGAGCAAGATACAATGATTTCTGTACCTATTTTAAAAGAAATTAAAGAGCGAATTTATTTCTTATATGATGTTGGTTTGGGATATATTACCTTAGGAAGAGATGCCAGAAGTATTTCAGGGGGAGAAGCACAAAGAATTAGAGTAGCTTCTCAAATTGGATCTGGTTTAACAGGAGTATTGTATGTCTTAGATGAACCTTCTATTGGTTTGCATGAAAGAGATACAAATAAACTAATAAAAACATTAATAGCACTGCAGGAAAAAGGAAATACGGTTATTGTTGTTGAACACGATAAAGAAACGATAAAAGCAGCAGATTATATTGTTGATATTGGACCAAAAGCTGGTAAATTTGGTGGAAATATTGTTTTTGATGGAACGTACAAACAAATGCTTAAAGCTAAAACACTTACTGCAAAATACGTATCAGGTGCTAAAAAAATTGATTATAAACATGACAGACCATGTGAAACATTTATAGAAATTAAAAATGTTACGATTAATAATATCAAAAACTTAAACGTAAAAATTCCTCTTAAAACCTTATGTTCAATTACAGGTGTATCAGGAAGTGGAAAATCTTCTTTAATATTACAAACCCTACTCCCTGTTGCAAAAGAATTATTAAACAATGCAAGAAAAGTAAATAAGGTTGATGGTGTAGAGATTACAGGGCTTGAACTTTTAGATAAAGTGATTTATTTAGACCAAAGTCCAATAGGAAGAACTCCAAGATCAAATCCTGCTACATATACAGGGTTAATGGATGAATTACGTCTGTTATTTTCAAAAACAAAAGAAGCCCAATTAAGAGGCTATGCTATTGGACGTTTTTCTTTTAATGTAAAAGGTGGACGTTGTGAAAAATGTCAAGGAGAAGGACAAATCAAGATTGAAATGCATTTTCTACCAGATATTATGGTTAAATGTGATGAATGTCATGGTTCTAGATACAATACACAAACCCTTGAAATAAATTACAAAGGGAAAAGTATCTCAGATGTTTTAAATATGAGTGTAGATGAAGCCCTAGAGTTTTTAGTAAAGATTCCAAAAATTCATGCCAAACTTCAGACCTTAAGCGATGTTGGTTTAGGATATATTACTTTAGGACAAAATGCTATTACTTTATCAGGTGGCGAAGCACAAAGAATTAAACTATCAAAAGAGTTAAGTAAAAAAGACACAGGAAAAACACTTTATATTTTAGATGAACCAACAACTGGTTTACATTTTGCTGATGTGGATAGATTAACCAAAGTACTACACCATTTGGTTGATTTAGGAAATTCTGTTTTAGTAATTGAACATAACTTAGATATTGTAAAAAATTCTGATTGGGTTATTGATATGGGTCCTGAAGGTGGAAGCAAAGGTGGTAAAATTGTTGCAGTTGGAACTCCTGAAGATATTGCAGCAAATCACAAAAAAACAGCTTCACATACTGGTTTTTACTTAGAAGCTGAATTGGCAGAATAATATGCCAAAAATAAAAGAATAAAGATATAAAATGAATAATAATACAAACCCAATGCAAGGCATTACCTTAGAAAAAATTCTTATTGCTCTTGAAAAAGAGTATGGCTTTAATGAGCTTGGAAAACGCATTAACATCAACTGTTTTAATTACGATGCCTCAGTTAAATCAAGTCTTAAGTTCCTAAGAAAAACACCTTGGGCAAGAACAAAAGTAGAAGCTTTATATAAAAGAACATTTATTGACTAAAATTTTGCCTATTGATTTATTTATACAAGCCATTGAAAAAAATGAGTTTGTAGAAGCACATGAATTATTAGAAGAAGACTGGAAAACTTATAAAAAAAGAGATATGAAAACACATGCAAAAGCACTTCAAGGTCTTATTAATGGAGCAACAGCTTTGGCATTATTGCATATAAAAAAAAGACCTCATGCTTATATTAAAGTATGGAAAGTGTTTGAAAAGTATAAGATTTTATTAGATCAAATAGAACTAGAAAATATAGACAAATTTATTGAAGCAAAAGAAATACTAGAGCAGAAAAATAAAATACTAAATTCCTAAGATATATCTTTTTTATTTTCATGTATTAAATATGCTTTTAATCTCATCATTTCATCTGTTGGGTATTTATTTTCAGCAGTACCTCTTGTCACTTTTACAAAAAAATCTCTAGAAGCATCATTAAATCCAAAATTTAAGTTTGATAAAACTACTTCTTTATATTGTTTTGTACTTACTTCTTGGGGTTTTGTAAGCTCATTCGTTTTTTTAAGCGAATCAATATCATTTGAGTATATTTCTTCAACATCATTGTGTTCTTTTAAAGGTTGCACAGCTTTAAGTTCATTAACTTTTTGAACTTTTTCATTTGAGTTAAACTGAAACTCTTGTAATTTAGCTACTAATCCAAATTCCATGACATCCTCCTAAAAAAAGGCTTATTAACTATTATACATCTTTTAGCATTTTTTTACAAATTAAGTATTATTTTCTTTATAATTTGCTTTATTTGTGCTATTATTAGCTATTAATTTATTTAGGAGAAGAACTTGGACGTTCCCCAGAGGCACAGTTTATATTTAGAAAGAAGTAGGACAAAATGGATATCTTAATTCTATTATTTGTTCTTGTTATTACAATTTCATTTTTATGCTCAATATTAGAATCCATTCTTTTATCAACGAATGTAGCATACATCTCAGTTTTGGAAAAAAAAGATCCAAGATCGGGAGCTTTATTAAAATCATTAAAAACAGATATTGACAAATCAATTGCATCAATTTTAATACTCAATACTTTTGCTAATACCTTAGGTGCTACGGCAATTGGTGTACAAGCACAACATGTATTTCAAAATAATTCTAATTTTGTTTTATTGGTATCTATTGTATTAACTTTTTTGATTTTATTTTTGGCAGAAATTATTCCAAAAACAATTGGTGCTGTTTATTGGAAAGAGTTAGCCCCTCTTGCTGCACGTATTATTAATATTTTTATTTTTATTACTTATCCTATTATTGTAATTACGCAATTCGTAACGAGAAAAATTTCCAATGGAAATGATAACAGTGATTCAATTTCAAGAGAAGAATTAATTCACTCTACACTCTTAAGTGAAGAAGAAGGAATTATTGGAGATTTAGAATCAGATATTATTGAAAATACCTTGACCCTACATGATGTTAAAATAAAAGACATCTTAACACCAAGATCTGTGGTTTATGCTATTGAAAAATCAATTGTAATAAAAGACATACTTGAAGATAAAAGAACCTATAGATATTCAAGAGTACCTGTATATGAAGGAACCATTGATAATATTGTAGGTGTTGTTATTACAAAAAAGATTTTCAAACAAGCAATTAAAGATAAGAATGTCAAAATTGAATCCATTATGAATGATGTGTTTACTTTAAATGAAAATATTCCTGTAGCAAAAGCTATGAATATTTTTATTCAGAAAAAAGAACATATGTTTATTGTATCTGATAATTATGATCAAACAGAAGGTTTAGT
>CAJXWI010000209.1 GCA_913062735.1 uncultured Arcobacter sp. | reverse complement strand
AGTGAGACTTTAGATAAATTTATTTTAAGGGCAAATAACCACATTGATTATATGTCTCAAACTATTGATGATTTTAGAAATTTTTATAAACCTTCTAAAAATAAAAACAATTTTTATATTAATGAGTGTTTGGATTCTTTATTGTATATGATAAATCATGAATATAAAAATGAAAATATTAACATTAATCATGACTTTGAATCTGTACGTATTTATAATTATGAAAATGAACTAAAACAAGCCTTACTTAATATCTTAAACAATGCAAAAGATGCGTTGATTGAACGAAAAAAAGAAAGTACCTTTGATGCTTTTATTAATATAAATATTAAAAAAGTAGAAAAGAAGTTGTTTATTTCTATTTATAATAATGGTGGAAATATTAAAGAAGAAATTATGGACAGAATATTTGAACCGTATTTTACAACTAAATTTGAAACACAAGGTACGGGAATAGGTTTATATATGACAAAAGCGATTATTGAAAACAATATGAAAGGCAGTATTACTGCTAGAAATGAAAAAGAGGGTGTGAACTTTATTATAGCATTGAATTTAGATGAAAAAAAGGACATAAATGAGTGAGTTTAGTACACGGGTATTATTAGTAGAAGATGAAGTAGATGCCAGAGAAATACTTGCTTTTTATTTAGAAACACTTTTTGATGAAGTAAGTATTGCTAGGGATGGGCAAGAAGGATACAATTTGTATCAAGAAGCACTTAAAGAAAATAAAGCATTTGATTTGGTTATTACAGATATAAAAATGCCAAATAAGGACGGCTTGAGTATGATTGATGATATCTCTTCTTTAAATGAGGAACAAAAATTTATTATTGTTTCTGCACATAAAGATGAAGAATATTTATTTAGATCTATTTCTATGAATGTTATTTCATATTTTGTAAAACCTTTGGATGTAAACAAAATCATGGAAATCTTAAAAAAAGTAAAAGTAAAAGTATTGGAAGATAAAACAAAAGAAAATAAATCTAACTCTTTGCTTATTATTAATAAAAATTATTCTTATAACAGTAAGAACAATGCTTTATACTTTCAAAATAAGATGGTTTCTTTATCAAAAAAAGAAAGCTTATTGTTATTGGCTTTGTTTACTGATATAAGTGAGATAAAAACAAAAGAATATTTAAAAGATTTTGTATGGAAAGATGGTGTAACTACTGATGCTACTTTAAGAACAGTAATTAAAAGATTGAAAGACAAAATAACGAAAGAGGACTTCATTGTTTCAAAAAAAGGCTTAGGTTATATTATTGATATAAAATAAAGTACGATAAAATGGTGCATATCATGCAAATATATGAATTTGAAACAATTTTGAAACAATTTTGTTCCTTTTTGTGTTATACTTTTCCTATCACATTAAAGGAAAAAAAATGGCTACAAAAACAGTATTAAAAAAATTAGTTATGGCATCTTTAGTTACATCTGCGATGTTAACATCTGCAAATGCAGCAAAAAAAGAAACAAAATATGTAATTGCAACTGCAAGTACAGGTGGAACGTATTACCCAGTTGGTGTTGGAATTGCAACTATTGCTTCTATTAAATTGGCTAAAAAATATAAAACTACTTTTTCAGCAATTACTTCTGCAGGATCTGGCGAAAATGTAGATATGCTTCAAAAAGGAGAAGTAAACTTTGCAATTTTACAAGGTTTATTTGGTTCAATGGCTTGGCAAGGTGTTGCTAAGTATGAAGGTAAAGCAAAAAAGAACTTAAGATCAATTTCTATGTTATGGCAAAATGTTGAGCAATTTACTGTAAAAAGTGATATTGCAAAAACAGGTAATATTATGGATTTAAAAAATCTTTATGGTGAAAGATTCTCAATTGGTGGAAGATCATCAGGTTCTAGAGTTTCAGCTGAAACTATTTTAAGTGCATTAGAAATTGACTATTCAAAAATGAATGTTCAATACTTAGGATATACTCCAAGTTCAACTGCATTACAAGATGGAAAAGTTAAGGGAATGAATACTCCTTCAGGACCTCCAACTTCAGCTGTTACAAATGTATTTGCATCAATGGGAAATGACAAAATTAAAGTTTTAGACTTTTCTGCTAGTGATTTAAAAATGATTGAGAAAAAATACCCAGTATGGACTCCTTTTACTATTAAAGCTGGTACTTACCCAGGTCAAACAAAAGATATTAATACTATTGCACAACCTAACTTATTAGTTGTTACAAAAGATACTCCAGACGAAACTGTATATTTATTAACAAAAACTATTTATGAAAACCTTCCTTTCTTAAATTCTGTTCATAAAGCTACAAAAGCTATGTCAATTAGCAAAGCAATTGCTGGTTTACCAATGCCTCTTCACCCAGGTGCTGCTAAATTCTATAAAGAACAAGGTATCAAAATCCCTGCTTCTTTAATGGCAAAATAATTCAATAAGAAAAAGCGAAAGCTTTTTCTTATTACTACTTTAGAAATTATTCACGAAGAAGATTATGTCCTCTTCTTGAATAATTTACTACTTAACACACTCAAAAGCACATCTTTTTTATAAGCATTATCTTTGAATTAATGCTGCTTAAAAAAAGAGACAAGGATATATTATGTTACAAATTAAATATTTTAAGGAAATGACTTTTTCCTATGCCATTCTTATTTCACTTTTTCACTTTTATATAAATATATGGGGTGGTATTTCAGACTTATGGTTTAACTCAGCTCACTTTGCGCTTCTTGCATCTCTTGGTTTTTTAACCTATGAAGCAAGTCAAGTTGATAAAGAAGATAGAAATGAAAATGAAGTTTCTATCTTAAACCTAACATTAGCTGTTTTATCTTTAGTGACATTTATTTATATGGTTTTTTACGAAGAAAGTTTGTATGCTGATGCTGATGCCCAAATGAGAATGGGTGATCTACTTATTGCTTCTTTAACTATTGTTTTAGCCATAATGTTGGTTAAAAAATCTACTGGTTATATTATTCCTGGATTAATTTTATTCTGTATTGCCTATTTATTGTTTTTAGGACAATATATTGATGGTTTATTTGCTTTTGCTGGAATGAGTCCTGAGCGATTCTTATATAGAATGTATTATACATCAGAAGGTTTATTTGGTCCAATTGCAACAATATCATCTACTTATGTATTTATGTTTATTTTGTTTGCTGCTTTTTTATTAAAATCAGGAGCGGGAGATTTTATTGTTGATGTAAGTTCTGCTGTTGCTGGAAAATATACAGGAGGAACTGGTCATGTTGCAGTTTTTTCATCTGCTTTAATGGGTACAATTTCTGGTTCTGCTGTTGCTAATACTGTATCAACGGGTTCTATTACTATTCCTATGATGAAAAAAGCCGGATTCAAACCTACTTTTGCAGCAGCCGTTGAAGCAGCAGCATCTACAGGTGGACAAATTATGCCTCCAATTATGGGTGCAGGTGCTTTTATTATGGCACAAATGACTCATATTCCTTTTGTAACTATTATTTCTGTATCTGTTTTGCCTGCTATTTTATATTTTGCATCAATTGCTTTTTATATTAATATTCATGCAAAAGAGCACAATGTTAAAGGAGAAGATAATAATATAAAAATTCTTCCAATTTTAAGAGAAGGTTTTCATTTTATTATTCCTTTAAGTACGCTAGTTGGTTTATTGGTTTATGGTTTCTCACCAACTTACTCAGCTGGTATTGCAATAATTGCTATTGTTTTATCTTCTTATTTAACTAAAAATAAACGAATGGGTTTAAAAGAAATTATGCAAGCTTTTGCTCTTGGTAGTCAAAATATGGTTGTTACTGGAGTTTTACTAATTGCTGTTGGTATTATTGTTGGTATTATTAATATTTCTGGAGTGGGAATTACTTTCTCACAGTTGATTATGGAATGGTCGGGTAATTCATTATTAATTGCTATTATATTAATTGCTATTGCTTCTTTGGTACTTGGAATGGGATTACCAGTTACTGCTTCTTATGTTGTATTATCTGTATTATCAGCACCTGCTTTGGTTGGTTTAATGTTAAGTCCTGAAATGGCAGCACTTGTAAATGCTGGTATTGAAATACCAGAAGCTGCAATGTATTTATTATCAGCCCACCTTATTATATTTTGGTTGTCACAAGATTCTAACTTAACACCGCCTGTATGTTTAGCAGCTTTCGCAGCAGCAGCCATTGCAAAAACACCTCCAATGAAAACAGGACTTGTTTCTTGGAAAATAGGAAAAGGAATGTATATTATTCCTTTATTATTCGCATTTACACCTCTAATTAATGGTACATGGTTTGAGCGCTTTGAAGTATTCTCTTTTGCGTTCTTTGGTATTATGTGTTTTTCAATTGTAATGGAAGGTTATTGGGATAAAAAAATTAGTATTTTAGAAAGATTTGTTTACGCTCTTGCTGCCGTATTACTGTTAATACAAGATAAAGCCTTTGATATGGAGAGTTATTTTGGGATTGTTCAAAATACGCATATTTTAGGATTCGCAATTTTTGCAGCATCACTAATTATGCACAAAATGATGGTCAAAGAGGAAAAAAGATATGCAAAAACTAATTAATAAATTTGAGGAAGTAGGGTACAAAGTTTTTTGTGCAAAAGATAAAAAAGAAGCCTTAGAACTTTCAAAATCTTTAATTAAACCGGGTATGAGTGTTGGACTTGGCGGTTCAACCTCCGTAAAAGATATTGGATTATTAGATGATTTAATTAAAAGAGATGATATTACTTTATTTAATCAGTACGAAGTTGGAATTTCTATGGATGAAAACTTTGCTAGAAGAAGAAATGGAATGATTACTGATATGTTTGTTACAGGAACAAATGCATTATCAAGAGATGGAAAATTAATCAATGCGGATGGTTCTGGAAACAGAGTTGCTGCTATGATTTTTGGTCCTGTGAATGTATTAGTAATTGTAGGAAAAAATAAAATTGTTGATACAAAAGAAGATGGTTTTAAAAGAATAATGGAAATAGCTGCTATTAAAAATATTGATAGAATGAATAATCTTGCAATAAAAAACAATAAAAAGCCCAGACATAATTTAGATAATATTGCAAATAAGTTTACTTATATCAAAGCGGATGTAAAAGATAGAATTATTTTGATATTGGTTGATGAGGATTTAGGATATTAAAATGTATGATTATATAATAATAGGTGCAGGAATTATTGGTTTAAATATTGCAAAAAATTTGGCCGAACGTTTTCCTATGGCATCAATAGTAGTTCTGGAAAAAGAGAAAGAAGTAGCTTTACATGGTAGTGGAAGAAATTCTGGCGTTTTACATGCGGGTTTTTATTATACAGCGAATTCATTAAAAGCAAAATTTACAAAAGAAGGAAATGCTGCTTTAAAAGATTTTTGTAAAGAACGTAATTTAGAAGTGAATCCTTGTGCTAAAATTGTTGTAGCACAAAATGAAAAAGAGTTAGAAGGTTTG
>CAJXWI010000208.1 GCA_913062735.1 uncultured Arcobacter sp. | reverse complement strand
ACTGCCATTTGCATTAATGCTTTAAACAAATCTTTTATATTATTTGCATTAAACGCATCAAAAGACTCAGCACAGTCTCCACCTTGTAATAAGAAAGCTTTACCTTTTTCTACTTGTGCTAATTCACTTCTTAAACTTCTAGCTTCTCCAGCAAAAATTAAAGGAGGATATGATTTTAACTCTTGTTCTACTTTTTTTAACAGTTCTTGATTTGCATATGTTGGTTGTTGTTTTATTGGAAAGTTTCTCCAACTTCCAGTATCCCAGTTATTCATATAACTCCTTTTTTATTTTAATAAGCAATGAGTCTATCTAAAAAAAGCTGAATTTTATTGCTTCTTGATGATTTATTCGATACTTTAAATACTTTTACTTATAAATACACTCACATTGGATAAATTAAGAACAATAGCGCTCTTTTTAGAACAATTTTTATATTGGTGATTTTAGGATTTAGTTTAAGATAGTGCAGGTATATGTAAATATATACAGCCAATAGTTAATATTAGCTGTATATTAAGCTAGTGTTTATTGTTTAGTTAATTTTGATAACATATCTTCAAAAGATAATTTAAAAGAACCTAAACCATCTTTTAGCAAAGTATTATATATTTCATCCATATTTATATTATTCTTTTTTAAAAGTTCAAAAAAGGCATCACACTCTTTTACAGAAGATATATTAGCTTCTTCTTTTTTACCTTCTTTCATATAGTCTTCTATAGTTCCCAAAGGTGCTGTATTTACAGAATTAGGAAAAAGTAAATTGTCAACATAATAAGTTGCTTCTAGTTCATCCCCTTTAACAGAAGTACTAGCAAAAAGTGTTCTTATATTTTTATTCTTAAACGTATTAATTTCATGGTAACACTTAGTCGCATTTATAATTCCAAGTTTTGCTTTTGGTAGGGAAAGTCCTGCAAATTTTAAGTCACATAAACGATCAAATCTTGAAACAAAAATAGAAACAACTGCTTTTGTGTCTCTGTTTGATTCTTTAATTCCTTCATTTAAAGCTTTTGCTGCTGCAATTGCTTGTGACGGTGAAAAAACAAGAGTCGCATTTACATGGATTCCTTGAGCGGTTAATGCTTTCATGGCAATAAAACCAGCTTTTGTCGAAGGAACTTTAATCATTACATTGTCTTTTGCTAACGATGCGAATAACCTGATTCCTTCTTTAATAGTACCTTCTGAATCATCACATAAACTAGGATCAACTTCTAATGAAATAAAACCATCGTCATCATTTTCATCATGAAGCTTACCTAATAACTCTGCCGCTCTTTTAATATCTTTGATTGCAAGTTCTTCATAAATAGTTTTTGCATTATTAGCTTGTAACATAACTAATTGTTGTTTATATGCACTAGAATTAATAATAGAAGATGCAAAAATTGCGGGATTTGAAGTAGCCCCATGAATAATTTCATCTGAAATTAAATCTTTAAATTGATTTTCTAAAAAATCTCTCTCAATAAAATCACACCACAATGAAAAATTTATTTCTTTTTTTAAACTCATAATAACCCCTATATACTTGATAGTATTTTTGTTAGATCTTTTGTATCGATAATAATATTTGCTTCTTTTTTAAGCACTTCTCTTGCACAAAATGCAATTCTTGTATCTGCATATTTAAACATAGACACATCATTAGCACCATCACCACACACTAATGTATTCTCTTTTGAAATACCCATTAAGCCCTGTAAACGATTGATCATATCACCTTTTGATGAGCTAAACATCATATCTCCACCAACAAGCCCTGTTAATACTCCATTCTTTTCATGCAATATATTGGAGAAGTCTGCATCTAATCCTAAAACTTTAGAAGCTGGACTTGTTGCTGTTCTAAAACCACCAGAGAAACAAACTACTTTATAGCCTTTTTCTTGAAGTTTGGGAATTAATTCTAAGGCACCAGGCATTAATGGTAAATTTTTACAAATACTTAAAACTTTTTTATATTCCAAACCCTTTAATAAAGCAACACGTGTACATAAGGATTCAAAAAAATCCAATCTTCCACTCATTGCTTCTTCTGTAATTAAAGATACTTTTTCTTCTAATCCAAGTTCTTTTGCTAAAAAATCAATTGTTTCGCCATCCATTAATGTTGAATCAAAATCAAACACTGCTAGTTTCATATCTGTCCCTATTTTTATAAATTAGTAGCTATAATACCTAAATTATACTAAATCATTAAGAATAAAAATAACTCTACAAACTAAGGTAATATATGAAATTAGCGTCCATTGATATTGGATTAAAAAGAATTGGCTTGGCTATTTGTTTACAAAGTAATATAGTAAGTCCAATTACTGCCATTTTAAGAAAAAATAGAAACCAAGCAGCAAAAGACGTTAATCTTTTTTTAGAAGAATGGGAAATTGACAAATTAATTGTTGGATATCCAAGTGCAAGTGAGGATATGCAAAAGAGAATTCAACATTTTGTTGCACTGTTAGATTTAAAAATTCCTTACGAATTACAAGAAGAAAACATGTCTTCAATTGAAGCAAAAGATTTAATTAAAGGCCAAATAAAACAAAAAAGAGATGGACGGATCGATTCACTTGCTGCAAAAATTATATTAGAGCGGTACATAGCTAAAAGTAAGGGTAAGTTATGAAAAACTACGAACTTATATTAAATATTGCACTTAAAAAAGATATATTAATTAAAGCTATAAAAATAGCATTTGTTGTTGGAATCATCTTAAATCTAATAAATCAAGGAGAGTATTTACTTTCACTTGATACAGTAAATCTTAGTATTAGTAAATTATTATTTACTTTTTGTGTTCCATTTTGTGTCTCAATGTATACTGCAATTACTATGAAAATGAAGTTTAAAAAAGATGAAATAGCATTAGTTAGTGCTCAGCTAAAATGTGAAAATTGTAATAAGACTGTTTTTACAATTAAAAATGAAAAAATTCCAGAATGCACAAAATGTTTAGAACAAACATCTTGGCTTTTTGTAAAATAAAGGAAAAAAATGGCTCTAATTGAAATTGAAGAAAATGAACTTCTGGTTTTAAAAGAAAAAATAAAATATTATGAAAACTTTAATTTAAGTGAATCTAAAGACATTGCAAAAAATATTACAAATACTGCTATTAATGTAAATCAAGCATCTAAAACAAGATTATTAGAAATTCAAAATATTGAAGATTTAGTAAATAATTTTATTAACTATTCAAATGAAATTTTTACTTCTTCGTCTGAATCATTAGATTCATCAAAAAATACATCTAGTGAAAGCCAGAATATCATCAAACTTATTGAAACACTTTTCGAAGTTATTAATAATATGTCCGCTTCAATTAAAGGCTTTTCATCTACTATGGAGTTGTTAAATGACAAGAATAAAGCCATTAATGAATTAGTTCTTGAGAATGATAAAATATCAATGCAGACAAACCTATTAGCAATTAATGCTGCAATTGAAGCCTCAAAAGCCAAAGAGTTTGGAAGAGGTTTTGCTATTGTTGCCAGTGAAGTAAAAAAGCTTGCTTCTGCTTCGAAACAATCAACTGTTAATATTGGAAGTGAAGTTTCGACAATTACGCAAATGACAAAAGACATCACACATAAAAATATCCAAGTTCAAGAACAAGTTGAAAACTCCGTTTCTATATCAAAAGATGCAATTGAAAAATTACGTTATCTTATTGATATATCTACAAAAAATAGTCAAAATGCAGTTTCAATATCGCAAAATGTAACACAGCAGTTAGATGGTTCAGATACAATTAAAAATAAAATATCTGCTCTAGTAGAAGATACAAAAAAAGCCATTGAAGGTTCTAATAAAAATATTAATTTAGGAAAAACCCTTCTTTTAAATTTAGATCTTTAATATTTTTCTAAATGCACAATAGCAATTGCAAAACCCATGTCATGAGCTATTGAAACATGTGCATCTTTTAAATTAAATGAATCTTGTACTTTTTGTGAAAAAGAAAGTACAGGCGCATTTTTCTTTGTTTTTTTTATAATAATATCATGAAAAGAACATGATTTACCAATACCTGTTCCCAGTGCTTTTGATGCTGCTTCTTTTACCGCCCAAAAACCAGCAGCTGTTTCACATTTTTTCACTAATAATATTTCTTCATCACTTAAAAACTTTTTGTATGCTTTTTCTCCAAATTTATCATGCATTTTTTTAATACGTTCTATACTAATTACATCTACGCCTATCATTTTTCTACCTTGTATTTATTTAGACATTATTATAGCACTATAGATTTTTTAATGTATTAAATCACAACGTATCTTTATTATTTAACAAAATAATCTAATTTTTATCCTAAAAATATATTGAAACTAGCTATAATTTCTTAATAATAAGGACACACATTGAAAATCATTAGAACAATTGAAGACTTGCAAAATATTAGGCAATCACTAAATAAAAGTATAGGTTTCGTACCAACAATGGGAGCCTTACACAAGGGACATATTTCATTAATTAAACAAGCAAAACTTAACAATAATATTACTATCGTTTCATTGTTTATTAATCCTACACAATTTTTAGCACACGAGGATTTATCTTCTTACCCAAAAGATGATCTAAGAGATATTAATATATGTAAAGAACATAAAGTAGACTATGTTTTTATGCCTACTAAAGAAATCATGTACCAAAGCACAGATGAAGTTCTTATAAAAGCGCCAAAGCTATCTTCTTATATCTTAGAAGGCCAAACACGCCCAGGACACTTTGATGGAGTATTACAAATAGTGTTAAAACTCTTTAATTTAATTCGCCCAACAAATGCATATTTTGGTAAAAAAGATGCACAACAATTAAGTCTAATTACTAGCATGGTTAAAAATTTATTCTTAGCTATTAATATTATCGAATGTGAAATAATAAGAGAAGATGATGGTTTAGCACTAAGTTCTAGAAATATATATTTGAATAAAGAACAAAGAAAAAATGCACTTACCTTATCTTTATCTCTAAATAATGCAAAAGAGTTAATAGTACAAAATGAAAACAATTCTAAAATTATTCTAAAGGCTATGAAGAATATTTTAAAAGAACAAGATATCGAATATCTTACTATAGTTGATAGAGAATTTAACGAAATTTCAAGCATACAGAAAAATAATACAATCATTTTATTAGTGGTCAGATTTGGCAAAACAAGGTTATTAGATAATCTCTGGATTTAATTAGTGAATAGTGAATAGTGAATAGTGAATAGTGAAAGGGTTTCAATATTTTTCTTAAAATAGACATAAAATCCCGAAAAAAAGACTATGTAATCCTATTCAGTTAAAATCAATAGTTAGTAGGCATGTAATCCTGTGAATACAGGCAAAAAAAAAGCTTTACCTCAAACAACTGCAATAGTTGAATAAGATAAAGCTTTGGTTAAATACTTAAATCTGGCAACGGCCTACGTTTCCGACAAGGGGACCCTGCAGT
>CAJXWI010000207.1 GCA_913062735.1 uncultured Arcobacter sp. | reverse complement strand
CTTTGTTTAAACTTTCCCTAATTAAATTAAGCGCATTTTTGGGCAAAATTGTATCTGCATGTAAAAAAAGTAAAACAGAACCACTAGCAAGGTTGGCCGCTTTATTCATTTGTTTTGCTCGTCCTTTTTCTGACGTGATTTTTATGATATTTTCATGCTGTATCTCTTTTATCGTAGAATCATTATGCCCATCCACTACAATAATTTCATCTTTTTTTAAAGAATTGTTTTCCAATAAAGCCTGTAAATATAAATTAATTCTTTTTTCTTTATAAACGGGAATAATAATTGAAATTTTGATGATTAATCCTTTATTGTATATACTTAATAAACAAAAACTACATAGTACTTTACTATTATATCTAATGTAAAATATAAGGAAGAATTCATGAGTGATTTTTGGCAAAACAGAGTGTTATTAAAAAACAAGTTTGATTTAATTCAAATTAATATAGGTGATTTATGTAATCTTAGTTGTAAACACTGCCATGTAGGAGCAAGTCCTAAGGGTGTGAAAAATATGAACAAAGATACTGCTCTTAAAATTATTGATAAGATTTTATCTTTGAAGATACAAACGATTGAATTTACAGGTGGAACCCCTGAAATGAATGATAATTTTTTACTTTTTTTAGAAAAACTCTTTGAAGGTGGAAAAAACTTAGTAGTTAGAACCTCTTTAACTGTTTTAGAAGATGAAAAGTATTCCCATTTTATTGAGCTATATAAAAAATACAAAGTAAAAGTAATTGCTTCTTTGCCTTCTGTTTTTGAAGAAACAACGAGTAAACAAAGAGGAAAAGGAGTATATGATTCTACCATTGAGTTATTACGACGTTTTAATACCCTTGGTTATGGAAAAGGTGATTTAAATCTTGACTTGGTTTATAACCCTGTAGGTACTTTTCTTCCAGCAGCTCAAAGCAAATTAGAGCTTGAATACAAAACTATTTTAAAAGAAAAGTTTGATGTTTCTTTTAATTCTTTGGCAACTATTGTAAATATGCCAATTAAACGCTTCAAATTTGATTTAAACAAACACAAGGTGCTTGATGAGTATATGAACACCTTAAGAAGTAAATATAATGAAAATACCTTAGATAATATTATGTGCAGAAATATTCTTTCAATTGATTATGAAGGTTATGTATACGATTGTGATTTTAATTTGTCTTTGGAAATGAGAATTAAAGACTATGAGAATACTTATTTTTGGGATATTGATTTTTCTAATTTTACGCCTGAAATTTCTTTTGATTCTCATTGTTATGCCTGTACGGTTAATTCTGGCTCATCTTGTAGTGGAGAAGTTTTAAAAGAAAAAGCAGTAAATACAAAGGAAGATGAGATGGATTACCAAGAAAATGCAAAAGAATATTATGGAGAAGTTTTGTCTTCTTCAAGTGATTTAAAAACATCGGCTTGTTGTACAATTGATATGATTCCTACAAGAATAAAAGATGCCTTGCCTTATATAATGGATGAAATTAAAGATAAATACTATGGCTGTGGCTCACCTATGCCAGAAGTATTGCATGGCGCAAAAATCCTAGACTTAGGATGTGGAAGCGGAAGAGATGTTTATATCTTATCAAAACTAACAGGGCAAGAAGGTTTTGTTTATGGAATTGATATGACAAAAAATCAAATCGATGTAGCAAAAAAATACCAAGATGAACAAACAAGACGTTTTGAATACAAAAAAAACAATACTTCTTTTATTCATGATTATATTGAAAATATAGACAAACACTTTAAATCAAACTCTTTAGATATTGTTACTTCAAATTGTGTAATAAATTTATTAAAAGATAAAAAAGCAATCTTAAAAAAAGTACATACACTTTTAAAGGAAGGTGGAGAGTTTTATTTCTCAGATGTATATTCAAACAGACGCTTAGGGGAAGAACTTAAAACAAATAAACTCTTGCATGGGGAGTGTTTAGGTGGGGCTTTATATGTGAATGATTTTATTACTTATGCAATACAAGCAGGTTTTGTTGAGCCACGCTTGGTTTCTTCAAAAGAAATTGAAATCTTAGATCCCAATATTAAAGAACTGCTTGGTAATGTGAAGTTTTATTCATTAACGTATAGACTTTGGAAAATAGAAAATCTGGATTCTGTTTGTGAAGACTATGGGCAAAGTATTATTTACAAAGGTGGAATTGAATATTGTAAAGCAGAGTTCTTATTGGATGCAAATCACCTGTTTGAAATTAACAGGCCTGAGCATGTATGTAAAAATACAGCGGATATGCTAATGAAAACAAGGTATAAAAAGTATTTTGAACTACAAGGCAATAGTAATACCCATTTTGGAGAATTTAAAGCCTGTGCTACACTTGCAAGCATGGCTAAAAATGAAGAAAAAGAAAATGGGGTAGTAGCATGTTGTTAAACCTAGCCATTGTAGTAATTAGGTCTGAAGCTTTTTATGAATAAAAACCTTCTTATTATTTTTGTAAAAGAGCCTAAAAAAGGTTTTGTCAAAACAAGATTGGCAAAAAATCTTGGGGATGAATTTGCTTTGGAATTATACAAATGTTTTGTAAAAGATTTACTTGTAAATATAGAATCAAAAAACTATGATATTAAAATCTATGTAGCAGGCTCAAAAGAAAAAACAAAAAAAGTTTTTAATTTTTCTTGCGTTTTTTCACAAGTGGATGGTAATTTGGGGCTTAAAATGAAAACAGCTTTCAAAACTGAGTTTGAATGTTATGATAAAGTTGTTTTAATTGGAAGTGATACGCCTCATATTAGAGAGTCTTTAATAAATGAAGCCTTTTTAAAATTAAGTTCTAAAGAAATTGTTTTAGGCCCAGCAGATGATGGAGGATATTATTTAATTGCTTTTAATAAAACAAGCTTTAATAAAAATGTCTTTGAAAATATTTCTTGGAGTACTAGCATGGTTTTCACCCAAACCTTGCAAAAACTAAATGTAAAAAATTTGGCTTTGCTTGAAAATTTAAATGATATTGATGACAGTGAAGATTTACAAACATTTTACGCTGAGTTTAAAAACAATGATTTTATGCTTAAGCGCACACTACACTATTTAAAGGAAAGTACTTTATGGAAAAATTTGACGTAATCATTATTGGAGGAGGACCTGCTGGTCTCGTTTCTTCAAAATTATTAAAAGCTTTTGGAAAAAAAGTTGCTATTGTTGAAGAAGCTTTATTAGGAGGGGATTGTACACACAGTGGATGTATTCCTTCAAAAGCTTTATTAAAATGTGCCAATGTGGCATATGAAGCAAAACATATTTCAAAATATGGCCTTGCTTCAAATGAAGTAAAAATAGATACAAAAAATGTACTTACTCATGTACGATCAATCGTTGCAGAAATTTATTCCCATGAAACACCTGAAATTTTTGAGCAAGAAGGTATTTCTATTATACAAGGTAGAGCACATTTTGTCAGTGAAGATGAAATAAAAGTTAATGATGAAATTTATTGTGCAAGTAAATACATTATTGCAACAGGTTCAAGTGCTGTTATTCCTAAAATAAAAGGAATAAAAAGTATTCCTTATCTAAGCAATGCAAATATGTTTTTACAAGAAAGTATTCCTTCTTCTTTGATTATTGTAGGAACGGGTGCTATTGGTATTGAAATGGCCAGTGCTTTTAATCGTTTGGGTTCAAAAGTAACTTTGCTTTCTCGCTCAAATGGAATACTAAAAGCCTATGATGAAGAACTTAGTTCTATCTTACTTAAAGAGCTAGTTTCTGAAGGTATTTCTTTTCTTTCAAATATAAAACTATTAGAAGTTCAAAAAACATCAGAGGGTATTTCTTTAGATTATGAAAGAAAAGAGAAACGTGGAAATATACAAGCCCATAAAATTCTTTTTGCAATAGGGCGAAAAGCCAATACCAATCTTAATTTAGAAAAAGCAAAAGTTACTTACAATGAAAATGGAATAATAGTAAATGAATATTTACAAAGCAAGAATAAAAATATTTATGCCATTGGAGATGTGAGTTCTTTTTATAAATATACGCATATAGCAGAACAAGAAGCAATTAAAGCAGCCTCAAATATTGCTTTACCTATTAAACAAAAAATATCTTATGCACACATTGGTTCTTGTATTTACGCCCAACCCGAACTTGCACATATTGGCTTAAATAAAAAAGAAATACAAGAAAAATATACAAAGAGCCAATACAGCACTTATACTTTTGAATATAAAAACTCTGATAGGGGATATACGGATGTAAATAAAGTAGGAATGATAAAAGTATCTGTATTAAACAATGGTAAAATCCTTGCTGCTAGCATTTTAGGTTCAAGAGCAGGGGAGTTAATACATCAATTACAAATAGCAAAAACATTTGATATTTCTTTTGATAAATTATCAAAAATGATATATTTATATCCTACGTATGCAGACATTATAAAACAACCAGCAAAAAAGTTTTATATCAATAAACTCTTAAACAATAAAGCCTTATTATTTTTAAAAAAGATTTTAAGTGTATTTAAAAGTAAAAACAATGAAAACTAGATTATTTTTTTTGGCGGTATTTATTCTTTTTGTTTTTGCAATTAAATATTTTGATTTAGACAGTTTTTTCTCTTTTGAAAATCTTAAAAATCAAAAAGATTCTTTATCTGCTTTTGTTACGAACAATTATCTTTTAAGTGTCTTATTGTTTATTTCTTTATATATTGCTGCAGTGGCTTTTTTATTGCCTATTGCTACACTATTAACCTTAAGTGGAGGTTTTTTATTTGGAAGTATATATGGACTTCTGTTTGTAAATATAGGAGCTACGATTGGAGCAATAGCTGCTTTTAGTTTTGCACGTTATATCTTAGGGGCAAAATTGCAAAAGAAGTATGAAGTAGCTTTGAAAACCTTTAACAAAGAACTTGAAACAAATAAGTATCAATATCTATTTTCTTTGCGTTTTTTACCTATTTTTCCTTTCTTTTTAGTGAATTTTTTATGTGGTATTACCAAACTTGATCTTAAGTCTTTTGTTATTACTACGTCTTTAGGAATAATTCCTGGCTCTTTTGTTTATACCTATGCGGGAAGTCAATTATCAAGTATTAATGCCCTAAGTGATATCTTCACTCGAAATATATTGTTTGCTTTTTTACTTTTAGGATTATTGTCATTATTGCCAGTAATTATTAAAAAAATAAAAGCAATGTTAAAATAACGTTAGTTTAGCAATGAAAAAAAGTAAAGATTTTTTTTTAGATAAGCCTTAGGCAAATATAAATATACTTGTATAGTAAAAGGTGAATTATGAAAAATCAAATTAAAAACTTTAAAAAGCTTAAAAAGATTTTGATTTCCACACTTTATGCGCATTTCCCTCATTAAAATGAGTGTTTTAAGTTAAATAAGGCGAAATTTACTGATTGATTAAGATTAGGATGTGGTTGAAAAAAGAGGTTCTGAAAGGTGTTTTAATGTTTCGAGAACATGATTCTAATTATACGTTAGATAAAAAAAGGG
>CAJXWI010000206.1 GCA_913062735.1 uncultured Arcobacter sp. | reverse complement strand
TCTGCTTTTTTCTTTTGTTTCTTTTTAGGAGAAGAAACCCATAATTTTTCAATATGGTTATAATGGTCATCCAATCGTGAATGATTTTTCACGATTTTATCTTGATTGTTTTGAATATTGTCTCTGTTTGAATCAATATTCTTACGATTCTCATCAATTAAATCTTGCATTTTGTTCATTTTTTGTTCGTATTTATAAATAATTACATACATTGCAATTGCAATACCAACAAGTATAATCCATTCAATCATATTAAGTCCTTCTTTTTAAGATTTTTGTTCTGTTTGTCTTTTCTTACGTTTAAGTTGCATCCATGCCATAAAGAATAAAAATGCAAAAACAGGAACTAAAACTATTTGTTTAGGTAATCTGTCTGTTTTAACTCTTACAGACTCAATTATCCATCCACTATCAACTCCAGCAGTTTTCATTGCTTGTACTTGCTTATTGTGACCTGGATTAACCATAGCTACTTCCATTGGTCCAAACATATTGTCTAACATGAAACCTGTACCATCTAATCTTTCTTTTCCATCTTTACCTTCAGCTAAAGGAAGTCCAAATGTAAATGCTCTAATATCACCTTCAATAGTTTCACCTTTAACAGTAAATTCTAGAGTAGACCCAGAAGGCATATTTCCAGCAACTTGGAAAATCTCTGAACCTGGTCTGTTTTCATAAGGTGCTTGTACCTTGTCCCAAATATAACCAGGTCTAAACATTAAGAATGTAATTGCTAATAATAACAGTGTTTCCCACCATTTATTTCTAACCAACCAGAACCCTTGTGTAGCAGCTGCAAAGAGCATCATACCTACAATGGCTGTAATGACTACGACTATGAAATCAAAAGTATTTTCAATTCCTATCATTAATAATTGTGGGTTAAATATAAACATAAAAGGCAATAATGCCGTTCTAATATCATAGGTAAAACCTTGAATACCTGTTTTAATTGGATCTCCACCTGATATGGCAGCAGCTGCAAAGGCGGCAAGCCCAACAGGAGGAGTATCATCGGCTAAAATTCCAAAGTAAAATACAAACATATGTGCTGCAATTAAAGGAATCGCAATATCATTTGCTGCTCCTAAACTTACAATTACGGGAGCCATCAAACTTGAAACAACAATATAGTTAGCAGTTGTTGGTAGTCCCATCCCAAGAATTAATGAAATGATTGCTGTTAATAAAAGAATCAAGAAAATATTTCCACCAGAAACAGTTTCAACTAATCCAATTACAACTTGTCCAACACCTGTTAGTGTTACAGTTCCAACAATAAGACCAGCAACTGCAGTAGCAACTCCAATACCAATCATATTTTTAGCACCATTTACAAGACCTTCTTTAAGATCGTAAATACTTTCACCCATTCTTCCAAAAATACTTTCTTCTTTTCTAAAGAAATCCATTAGTGGTTTTTGAGTAAGAACAATAAAAATCATAAATATAGAAGCCCAAAATGCTGATAAATCTGGGCTTAGTCTCTCAACTGTAAGTAACCAAACAAGCACAACAATAGGTAATAAATAATGTAAACCAGATTTAACAGTAACGCCTACTTCTGGTAAGACTACAATATCATCGTCTGTTAAATCAGGAACTTTAGATGAATAATAAACCAAAGCAACATATGAAATAACAATCATTGCTAATATACCAGAGAAGGTATCATCACCCATGGTACTTTTTATGAATGCAATAATAGGAGGTAAAACATACATTAAAAAACTAACAACAATAATTACAGATAAAACACCAATCATTTTACCTTTTTTGTCCATTTTGTGAACACGAGGTAAGCCCTTCATATCTAATTTCATTGCTTCTAAATGAACAATATAAATCAGTGCAATATATGAAATAATTGCAGGTAAAAAAGCATGTTTAATAATTTCAACAAAAGGAATTCCTACATATTCAACCATTAAAAAAGCAGCAGCTCCCATAATAGGAGGTGTTAATTGACCATTTGTAGAGGCTGCAACTTCAATAGCACCTGCTTTCTCAGATGAGAAACCAACTTTTTTCATTAATGGAATAGTAAATGTTCCTGTTGTAACAACATTTGCAATTGAAGAACCAGAAATCATTCCTGTCATTGCAGATGATACAACGGCAGCTTTAGCTGGACCTCCTTTAAAGTGACCCATTAATGAGAAAGCAACTCGAATAAAATAATTACCAGCGCCTGCTTGCTCTAAAAGTGCACCAAAAAGTACAAATAAGAAAACCATAGTAGCAGATACACCAATAGCAATACCAAAGGCACCTTCTGTTGTAATCCACATATGAGATACAATTTTATTAATTGAAGCTCCACCATAATCGCCTAAACCAAAATAAGCGTAGGTTAAAGCACAGATTGCAACAATCATAAGTGGAGGTCCAAGAGATCTTCTTGCTGCTTCAAGTAATAGTCCTAAACCAATAACAGAAGTAATTAAATCCAGTTGGTTAGGAACTCCAAGTCTCATTTCAAAGTTTTCTGAATCCCATACTTGATTATAAATCAAGTAAGCAACACAGACTAATAACAAGATTCCCATAATCCAATCAGTAATAGGTACATAGTGTTTTGGAGAAGTTTTTAAAGGTAAGTAACTTAAATATGCAAGAAAACCTGCAAACATTAAGTGAATTCTTTTAACAACATCGGCGTTCATCCAAGGCGTAAATTCTAATACTAAAGGGGATGATACATATAATTGGAAAACAGACCAAGACAGTGCCAAATAGATAATAAAATTAGCTAAGTTGGGGTTTGAAGGTGTTCTTCCTCCTGATTCAGATTCTGCAGCTATTTCTGCTCCAGACATTTCAGGCTTTTTTTCTTCGTTCATAAATGCTCCTTATGAAAATGAATTTTTAAATCTCAAAGATATAATACATAGGCGAAATGAATTTTAAAAATTAATTTTGTAAGGGAAAAGATTTCCCTTACTTTTTACGATAAACGTAAGCTTAGCTTACATTAAACCCGCTTCTTTATAATATTTAACTGCACCTCTGTGTAAAGGAGCTGATAAACCATCTTTAATCATTTCTGATTTTTTAAGATTTGCAAATGCTGGGTGAAGTTTTCTAAATGCATCAAAGTTTTCAAATACAGCTTTAACAACATTGTAAATAACTGATTCAGATACTTTTGAAGATGTAATGAATGTTGCACCTACACCAAAAGTTTTAGTTTCGTTATCGTTACCCATGTACATTCCACCAGGAATACTTGCAGTTCTGTAATAATCATTGTCATTAACTAATTTAGTAACAGCATCACCAGTAATATTTACTAATACACTCTTACAAGTAGTTGTTGCTTCTTTAATAGATCCAGATGGATGTCCAACTGTATATACCATTGCATCAATTTTATTATCACAAAGTGCTTTTGATTGCTCAGATGCTTTAAGTTCAGATGCTAATTTAAATGTTGATTTATCCCATCCTTTAGCTTTCATTAGTACTTCCATTGTTCCACGTTGACCAGAACCAGGATTTCCAATATTAACTCTTTTACCTTTTAAATCATTAAGGTTTTTAATTCCAGAATCAGCACGAGCTACAACTGTAAAAGGTTCAGCATGAACAGAAAAAATTGCTCTTAATTCTTTAAAAGCACCTTTTTTAGCAAATTTACTTGTACCATTGTATGCATGATATTGCCAATCAGATTGAGCAACACCCATATCTAATTCACCAGCTCTAATTGTATTAATATTATAAATTGATCCACCAGTTGATTCTACAGAACATCTAACCCCATGTTCTTTTTTACCTTTGTTTACTAATCTACAAATTGATCCACCTGTTGGGTAATAAACACCAGTAACTCCACCAGTACCAATTGTTACAAATTCTGCCGCGAAAGCTGGAATTGATATTGCACCTGCTACTACAATACTTGCTAATTTTTTATTCATTTTATCTCCTTTAATTTTAATGCTAATTTATATGTATTTAATAAATAAACAAATAATCTATAAAATTATAAGATGTGAGCCTTTTTTTTCAAAAACTTACTTTCTTCACTTATGATTTTATATCTTTTGCGCTAATTTAAAAAATGTTCAAGATAAAGATGTCTTCACCTTATAAACTATCACCATTAACATTGATAAAGTATATATATAAATAATGACATGATTATGACAAAATATGATTATTAAAACAAAATAAAAATTATTAATTTAAATATAAAATAACAATGTAACATGATTATATAAAGATAATTTAAGATAAGAAAATAATGTATTTAGAAGAGTGAAAATGTCAGCTCCTCTTTATTGGAACTTAGCTAAGATACTTTAAATATAAGGATGATAATGCAGCATTTAATTACTAGCTCCGATTTTACTAATGAAGAAATCTTAGACTTATTTGAAGAGGCCAAAATATTTAAAGATTTAACGACAAATATGGCTCTAAGTGGGAAATTAATAGTTACTTTATTTTTTGAAAACTCAACACGAACGAGATCAGCTTTTGAAATAGCTGCAAAACGTTTAGGTGCTGATATTGTTTCTTTGGATATTGGAACGTCATCTGGTTCTAAGGGTGAAACCATTTTTGATACGGTTGCTAATATTAATGCAATGAAGCCTGATGCAATTATTATTAGACATTCAGAGTGTGGTCTTCCTGCTACACTTGCACAACATGTTGATTGTCCTTTAATTAACGCAGGGGATGGAACAAATGCTCACCCCACACAAGCTTTATTAGATCTATTTACAATAATGGAACATTTCAATGATGATGTAAAAGGAAAACGTATTGCTATTGTTGGCGATGCAAGAACATCACGAGTTGCGGGTTCTAATAAAAAACTTTTACCAAGATTTGGAATTGATGTTTGTTTTGTAGCACCTGATTGTTTTAAACTAGAAGGAACTGATTTTAAACAATATGACAATCTAAGCCAAATCATTGATGATATTGATATTGTTATGAGTTTACGAACACAGCTTGAAAGACACAATGAAATTTATTTTGCTTCAATTCAAGAATATGCTAAAGATTATTGTATTACAAAAGAAGTTTTTGGGGACCGTGATATTTTATTATTACATCCAGGTCCAGTAAACAGAAATGTAGATATTTCAGATGAAATGTTAAAAGACAAACGAAACAAAATTTTGGAACAAGTTTCTAATGGAGTAGCAGTTAGAATGGCTATATTAAAAAAATTAATAAAGTAAATGATTAAAGAGAATCTTAAAAACAAACTCAATCATTATGGTTCATTAAAAGAGCCCTTTTTATTTATTAATTCCTATGATTCTTCTATGAATGACTTTTTTTTATTAAAAGATTTACCTAGAGATATAAGTTTTGAAATGAACAGCAAAGTTTCTTCAAAAATTTCTAAAAGTATTCAAATAAAAAAAGAGCTTATATCTTTTAGAGCCTATGAAAAAAAGTTTAATACCATTCAAGAAGAAATAAAAAGCGGAAACTCCTACTTATTAAACTTAACATGCAAAACAAAAATCAACTGTGATTTATCCTTAGATGAAATA
>CAJXWI010000205.1 GCA_913062735.1 uncultured Arcobacter sp. | reverse complement strand
TGCTTGCGTCATCAAATAAGTCAGATGAAGCTTTTTTGATCTTAGAAAACTACGAACCGCAAGCGGCTCATTTATCAATTTTTGCAGAAATTTTAATTACCACTGGTGGTGGTCCAGGTAATGATGGAACCAATCTTACGTATATGATTTTTACTCAAGCTTTATTAGACTTTGATATTGGTGTTGCCTCCGCTGGCGGTGTATTTGCTATTATCTTAGCAAATGTAATTGCCTTTTTTCTTATCAGACAAGTCGGCAAAAATTTAACGGCATAAAGGAGTATTAGATGACATATAAAAATAAAAAAAAGACTTTAAAGATTTTAAATGCAAGTGTAGCTTGGATTGTGGCATTGATATTCTTTTTTCCAATTTTCTGGATGGTATTAACAAGTTTTAAAACAGAACTACAAGCTATAAGTGTTCCACCTTTATTTATTTTTGAAGGAACGTTTGATAACTATACCTTAGTTAATGAGAGAAGTGATTATTTTCACCACGCAATAAATTCAATTATAACATCACTTGGAGGAACACTCTTAGCTATTGTAATAGCAGTTCCTGCTGCTTATTCTTTTGCTTTTGCACCCAATAAAAATACTAAAGATGTATTATTATGGATGTTATCAACAAAGATGTTACCAGCGGTTGGAGTATTAATGCCTATCTATTTGATTGCCCAAAAATTTGAGCTTTTAGATACTAGCTTTGTATTGGTAATAATTTTTGCTATGACAAATTTACCTATTCTAATTTGGATGTTATATTCTTATTTTAAAGATTTACCAAAAGATATTTTGGAATCAGCTAAATTAGATGGAGCAAGTTATTTTGAAGAAATAAGATATATCGTTTTACCTTTATCTTGGGGTGGAATCATGTCCAGTGCTTTACTTTCAATAATACTTTGTTGGAATGAAGCTTTTTGGTCAATAAACTTAACATCATCAGATGCAGCAACACTTGCTTCACTAATTGCTTCGTATTCAAGTCCTGAAGGTTTATTTTGGGCGAAATTATCAGCAATCTCAACCTTAGCAGTAGCACCTATCGTAATATTTGGATGGTTTTGTCAAAAACAACTGGTTCACGGATTAACGTTTGGAGCAGTGAAATAATGTATAGAAATAATCAAAGTAATAATAAATTAGAAGGAAAAAATAATGGGTGTTGAATTAAGAAATGTTAATAAAGAATATGATGGAACATTAATTATAAAAAATGCAAACTTAAAAATTAAAAATGGTGAGTTTGTTGTATTTGTAGGGCCCAGTGGCTGTGGAAAATCAACATTAATGCGATCAATTGCTGGTTTAGAAGAAATTACAAGTGGGGATATATTAATCAATGATGAAATAATTACAGATGCTCCTCCTGCAAAAAGAGGCGTTGCAATGGTATTTCAATCTTATGCTTTATATCCTCACATGAGCGTATATGATAATATGGCCTTTAGTTTAAAACTTGCAAAAGTAGATAAAGTTGAAATAGCAAACAAAATAAAGAAAACAGCAGAATCATTACAAATGACGGAGTTATTAGATAGGTTGCCTAAAAATTTATCTGGGGGTCAAAGACAAAGAGTTGCTATAGGACGAGCAATAATAAGAGAACCAAAGGTATTTTTGTTTGATGAACCCTTATCAAATCTTGATGCTAATTTACGTGCAAATACCAGAATTGAAATTGCAAAATTACATAATTTATTAAAAACTACTATGTTGTATGTAACACATGATCAAGTAGAAGCAATGACTTTAGCTGATAAAATTGTAGTATTAAATAAAGGAATTATTATGCAAGTTGGATCTCCAGATGACTTGTATTTAAGACCAGATAACATGTTTGTTGCAGGCTTTATTGGAAGTCCAAAGATGAACTTTATTGAAATTAGTAAAAACATTGAAGCTAAGAATATACTTAAAAAATTGGATTCAAGGCAAAATATTCGACATCTTGGGATAAGGTCAGAACATTTATTCTTAGTTAAAGAAGAAGAGTCTTTACTCTCTGGAATTGTAGATTTAGCAGAGAACTTGGGAGAGTATATACTTTATTATGTTCGACTTGAAGATGGTAATATTATAACAGTAAAATCAAATGATACAGATCACAAAAAAATCAATGATAACGTTTTTATGTCTTTTAATAATGAAAACCTTCATTTATTTGATGTATCGCAAAAAGCCATTAGATAATGAAACTAAATAAAGAGTTCTTAAAGAATACTCACTTTAATGCAAGTGATTATTCTTACTCTCAAAATGAATTAAGTGCAGGAATTGTTCATATTGGTGTTGGTAATTTTCACAGATCTCACCAAGGTTATTATCTTGATGCATTGTTTAACAAAAGAAAAAGTTTAGACTTTGGAATTGTTGGAGCAGGGCTTAGGTCTACTGATGAAGCAATGAGAAGTGATTTAAAATCACAAGATTTTTTAACAACAGTTATTTCAAGAGATGAAAATAATACAAATATAAGAGTATTACAATCTATGATTGATTTTGTTGAAATAAATAATCTGGCATTAATTGATACTTTATTAAAAGAAGAAATTAAGATTGTTTCTTTAACAATAACAGAAGCTGGATATTATATTGATTCAAATTCACAGTTTAATATTGAACACAAAGATATACAAGAAGATATTAATAATTTAAAGAATCCAAAAACTGTTTTTGGTGTACTATTATTAGCAATTAAACAAAGAGAAGAAAAAAAACTTCCTTCTTTTACGTTAATGTCTTGCGATAATATTTCTCACAATGGAGATATCTTAAAGAATATTATGTGCAAAATGGCGGAAAAGATTGATAAAAGCTTATTAGAATATATTCAAAACAATGTTGTATTTCCAAATTCTATGGTTGATAGAATCACCCCTGTATTAAGTAAAAAAGATCAAAGTTTCATTCTTGACCATTATGGATATGAAGATAAACGACCCGTGTTTTGTGAACCCTTTATGCAATGGGTTTTAGAAGATAAATTTTCTAATTTAAGACCTAAGTTAGAAGAAGTAGGCGTTATTTTTGTGAAAGATATCTTACCTTATGAGTTAATGAAGCTAAGATTATTAAATGGATCTCATTCTTGTTTATCGTCAATAGCCTCTTTACTTAATATTACTTATGTTCATGAAGCCTTACAAAATGCTTGTGTAAGAAGGTTTTTAGATAATATAATGTTAAAAGAAGTGATTCCTTCTTTAAAAATTGATATAGATGTTAAATTAGAGGATTATTATACTTCCGTGATACAGCGTTTCTCTAATCCTTATATAGAAGATACCATTACAAGAATATGTATTGATAATTCAAGTAAATATCCTACTTTTGTAATTGAAAGTATTAAGGATGCCATTAAAAATGGTGTGAACTATGATGGTCTTGCAATGGTGTGTGCTCTTTGGTGTAGGTATTGCATTGGGTATGATGAAGATAATATTAAACTTGATATTAATGATTCAAAAAAAGATGAATTAAAAGAAAAAGCATTGGCATCTCAAACAAATCCAAAAGTTTTTTTATCAATAAAAGATGTTTTTGGTGATTTAGAAAAAAATGAAGAATTTGTTAATGTGTTTACATTAGCATTAAATAGTATTTACAAAATTGGTGTGCAAAACACTGTAGATAAATATAATAATTAATAAGAGGAAAAAAGATGATACTTTGTTGTGGAGAAGCTTTAATTGATATGATTCCAGGAAATACGGATGATAATCAAAAATCATATATTCCAAAAGTAGGAGGGGCAGTTTACAATACTGCCATTGCTTTAGGAAGAATGGAATGTAAACCTTTTTTTTTAGGTTCCATTTCCAAAGATGTATTTGGTGAAATGATACAAAATGATTTGAAAAAATCAAATGTGAATACTTCATTATGCACAATTAGTGATTATAATAGTACTTTTGCTTTTGCAACTATTAAAAATGGAACTACGACATATCTATTTATTGACGAAAACTCTGCAAATAGAAATATAAAATTAAAAAACTTAGAGCCAATAAAGGAAGAGATAACAAGTTTATACATTGGCGGAATTTTACTTACATCAGAACCCTGTGGCCAAGAGATTGAAGATTTTATATCGAAAGAAAGCCATAATAAAGCGGTATTTTTTGACCCAAATATAAGGCCTGAATTAATAAAAAATCGTGAAAAGTATATGGCACGATTTAAGAAAATTTTATCTCAAAGTGATATAATAAAAATATCTGATGAAGATTTCGAATGGTTATATCCAAATAAAAGCATTGATGAAGTAAGTAAAGAATGGTTAGAAAATAATCTAAGTATTGTTGTTCTTACTAAAGGAAGTGAAGGTGCTTTTGTTAAAACAAATAATTTTGATGTTTCTTCTAAAGGGGAAAAAGTAGATGTTCTTGATACTATTGGAGCGGGAGACATTTTTAATGCTGCTTTTTTATGCTCATTACAGAATTCCAATGTTTTAAATAAAAATATACTTACTTCAATTGAGCCTCAAACACTAAAAAATGCCTTAAAATTTGCAAATAAAGTTGCAGGCATAAGTGTTCAACGTGTAGGAGCAAACTCTCCTAGCTTAGAAGAAATAAATTCCTATACGTCTTAAAATATCAAATACTAAGAGACAAAAGGAAATAAATGAATATTATAAATACAAAGAGTGACATTATAATATTTGAAGGACATGGAAACTTGTCTTTTATAAAATTTTTACCTGCTTTATATCATCTGTTTAATTAAAAACATTTAGCACTAAGTGATATAATGATATAATGATATAATGAATATGTACAAATAAAAGCATTGATGAAGTAAACAAAAAGTGCCTAGAAAATAATATAAGTATAGTGTTTCTAACTAAAGGAAATAAGGGTGCTCTTATAAAAACAAATAAATTCTTATACGTTTTAAAATATTAAATACTAAGAAACAAAAGGAAATAAATGAATATTATAAATACAAACAGTGACATTATAATATTTGGAGGACATGGAGACTTGTCCTTTAGAAAACTCTTACCTGCTTTATATCATCTGTTTAATGAAAAATATTTAGATGATTTAAGTAGAATTATAATTGTTACGCGAAGAGATATTACTCACGAAGAAAATATTAAATTAATTAAATCAAAATTACAAGAGTTCATAAAAGACGATGCTTTTAGTCAAAGTGATTTTAAAGCTTTTCAAAAAATATTATTTATTGAAAAAGTAGATTTTGCTGATAATAGTACCTATTCAAATTTAAGTAAAACCTTGCAAAACTCTTCTAATACAAACCGAATTTCCTATCTTTCAACCGCCCCTGATTTTTTTGCTGATATTTGTAAAGCTTTAGCTGAATGGAAATTAATTACAAAAGACAGTAGAGTAGTATTAGAAAAACCCATTGGAAGAGATTTATTAAGTTCTCAAGCTATTAATACAGAAGTACTTAAATATTTTTGTGAGCGACAACTATACAGAATTGATCATTATTTAGGAAAAGAAACCGTACAGAATATTCTTGCATTACGTTTTTCAAACAGTTTTATTAT
>CAJXWI010000204.1 GCA_913062735.1 uncultured Arcobacter sp. | reverse complement strand
AACATATTATTTTTACACTACCATCATCTAAGTACCCAGTAATAAGTCCCACACAAAAAGGATGAAATGAATCTATTTTTTCTATGTGAGATTCAAGAATATGAACTATTTTATCATTGTAGTAAGTGAATGCTCCTGGATAAGGGTATGAAAAAGCACGAATGAAGTTTTCAATATGTTGAATATTCCACTCCCAGTTTAAAGCACCATTGATATTACTCTTTAATAATGGAAAATAAGTACTGTTTTCATTATTTTGGGTATATAAACTTACTTGTTCATTTTGACTAATAAGATTAAAAAAATCAATAATGGTTTTTTGAGCCAAAATAAAAGTTGATTTAAAAAAATCTAAAGGAAAAGGATTCTCTTTGACTTTTGACTCCCTTTTAATGACTATTTTCCCCGCATCTATTTTTGAAACCATTTGATGTATAGTGGTATACGTTTTCTTTTCACCATTGAGCACTTGCCATGAAAAACCACCTCCACCACGATATTTTGGTAAATCAGTAGGGTGGTAATTAAAAATTAACCCATTGAAGTGATCTAAAATATCAGATTTAAAAATCCATTTTGAACCTACTGTTAAGCAAATATTTGGCTTTTTTGAAAAAATAAAATTTTTAGCTTCTTCATAGTTTTTTGCATTCACATATTCAATATTTAACTCATTTGCAAGTTCAAAAATTGATGTTGTATTATGCAATGACCAAGCTTCATCCCATTGTGTGTTACTTACTAAATAAACATTATTGAATGAAGATGGAAGATGACTTAAAGTAAATTTTGCTAAATCTCCAGCTCCTATTAACAAAAAATCAATAGATTTTGGAACAATGATATTTTCATTCAAGTTAGTTTCATCTGTATACTGCGTGTTTTCCATTAGTAAGGGTGCCTTTTTCAATATTTATATAGAGTGTACCAAGTTTTTGTAAAAAATAGGAAAACTTAATATTGATATGATTGTATCACAAGAAATATATTAATATTTTAAATTTTATCGTAATATTCAAAATATGTATTATCTTGCCATTGCCTTGAAGTTCTTATAAAGATTATAAAAGTAATAAAAGTGTATACTTACGCATTATAAACTACTAGAAATTAATCTACTTTTAAATGTATATGATTAATGAATAAACAATAGGATTTGCATATTATGAAGATGTATACAGGGTTTTCAAACTACGATGAAATAAATATTGAGAATCGTAAAAAAGCTGTTGAAAATGAAGTTAAACAATGGTCGACTCAAAAGGAATTGTTTAAAGAATATAGAGCAGAATGGAACAAAGCTGCTAATGAAAACTATTTACCTCTTAAGCCTCTGCATGTGGATATAGAGCTTTCTGATGCATGTAATTTAAAATGTGAAATGTGTGCACACGGATTAGGAACAGTTAAAAATGTTGGTTTTATGAAGGACGATTTAACGTATAAAATGATAGATGAAGTTGCAGCAATTGGAGCCTATTCAATTAAATTTAATTGGAGAGGGGAATCTGCACTTAATCCTATATTGCCGCATGCTATTAAATATGCTAAAGAAAAAGGTATCTTAGAAGTATCTATCAATACTAATGGCTTACCTAAAAAGAAAGATTTGTTAATTGAGGCTGCTAAAAGTGGTATAGACAGAATTATTTTTTCTGTTGATGGTTTTTCTGCAGAGACTTTTGAAACAATTAGAGTTGGTGGAAACTATGAAAAACTTATTTCTAATATTAATGATCTACTAGAATGGAAAAAAGAAAATAATAGTACCAAACCTTTTGTAAGAGTTCAAATGGTTAGAAGCAATAAAAATGCACATGAAGTAGATGAATTTATTGAGTTTTGGCAAGAAAAAGTAGATGATGTAAGAATAAGTGACGTTATGGATAGAGGTCAAGGAAGTCATCTTTCTGTAGGAGATAAAGTGACTATTGGAAGAAGAAGATGTCCTCAGCCATTTCAGCGGCTTATAATTGCCAGAGATGGTAGAGTAAGCCCTTGTTGTGCAGATTGGAATCAAAAATATATTGTAGGTGATGTTTTCAAAGAATCTTTAAAAGATATTTGGAATGGAAAAAGAATGAATAAAATGCGAACTATCCAAAATAATGTAGAATTAGACAAAATTGATATTTGTAAAAATTGCTACGTAAAAGAGAGTTTTATTTGGCAAAACAATTGAAGCAAATTAACATAATTGCTGAAATTGCAAACTCCCATCAAGGTGATCCCAAACTTGCATTAGATATAGCTAGACAAGTTGTAAATGCAGGGGCAAACTCTATTAAATTTCAAATATATTTCGCTGATGAGTTTTTAACGACAACTCACCCAAGATATACGCATTTCAAGAATCAATCCTTTTCGAAAGATGAATGGAAAGTACTCTTGAATGAAGCTAAAAAATTGGGTGTTGAAGTGTATGTAGATATCTTTGGATTAGAGGCATATGAAATTGCTTCAGAATGTGATGTAGATGGTTACAAATTGCATTCATCTGATTTAAATAATACAAAGGTTTTGGAAAAATTATCATTACAAGAAAAAAGAGTTTTTTTAGCTACTGGAGGGAGTACAGTCTTAGAAATAAGATATGCTCTTGATAAGCTTAATAAGTTTAATAAACCTTCTGAAATAACTATGTTGCACGGATTTCAAGCGTATCCGACAAAAGTTGAAGACTCTGTTTTATCTAGATTATACGAGTTGAAAGAACTTTTTGGAGATAGTGTTAATATTGGTTATTCAGATCACATCAGTGGTGACGACAAATTTGCGACAATTCTACCTCTTATGTCTATACCTTATGGAGTGAAATATATTGAAAAACATGTTACTCTTGATAGAGGGGCAAAAGGAGTAGATTATTACTCTTCTTATGAACCCAAAGAATTAGAAATTTTTATAAACGATGTTCGACTTGCAGAAAAATCAATTGGAAATAATGCATTGAGTTTTGCTGAATCAGAAAAGGTCTATCGTAATGCGGTTAAAAAATCGTGGACGACAACTAAGAACTTACCCCTTGGACATATAATCAAAGAAGATGATATTATTATGAAGAGAACACCAAATTTCTTTTCTCCACCTATTTACGAAGAAATTATAGGAAGTAAATTAACGAATAATATTGAAAATGAAGGTAGCATATCTCGCGCACTATTGAATAACAAGGTTTTGGCAATAATTGTTGCGAGATCTGACTCTTCTAGGCTTCCAGGAAAAGCGACAAAAGAAATAAATGGAAAACCATCAATAGCTCATTTATTTGAAAGAGTTAAAATAGCAAAAGATAAAGGCTATATTGACACAATTGCTTTTTGTACTACGACATTGAAAAATGACAATCATCTTGTTGATATTGCAAAAGATTATCCTGTAAATATCTATAGAGGTGATGTTGATGACGTTTTATCTCGTATGATGCTTGCAGTTGATGATAACCAACATCATAATATTGTACTTAGAATCACCGGTGATGATATACTCATAGAAAGCGAATATCTTAAAAAAACAGTTGAATTTCATTTGGAAAAGAATGCACATTATACTGATGCTAAAAGACTTCCAAGTGGAACAGAAGTCGAAGTTTTTGACAGCTATATTCTAAAATTAATTCATGAATTATCTAAAGACAGCAGCGGAAGTGAATATCTTACAAATTATATTACCAATAATGAAGATCAATTTGAAATGGCATCGTTAATTGTTCCTGAAAAACATAATAAAAATCACCGACTTACACTTGATACTGCGGAAGATTTTGAAGTGATAAAAACCTTATTAGAATATTTTAAAAATAACAATAAAGAATTCACTTATACTATGGATGATATTTTTGATTTTTTTAATGCTAATCCTACTGTACTTGATATAAACAAACCAATAAACCAAAAAGTAACACCTATAACAGTTAATACTGAAATCAATTGGAAAAATTTTACCAAGCTTCCTTTGGTCACAATATATATTACCAATTATAATTATGCTACTTTTATTAAAGAGTCTATAGATTCTGTTTTAAAACAGAAATTTAGGGATTTTGAGATAATAATTATTGATGATGGATCAACGGACAATTCTAAGAAAATTATTGAACAATATAGAAACCACCCTAAGATTACGATTATTTATCAAGAAAATAAAGGTTTGAATGTTACAAATAATATTGCAATAAAACAAGCTCGTGGCAAATATATAATGAGACTTGATGCTGATGATTATTTAAATGAAAATGCTTTAACTATTCTATCTCAAAAACTAGGAAGTGATGAAAATTTAGCCTTGGTATTTCCTGATTATTATTTGGTCGATTCCTCAGGTAATATAATAACAGAAGAAAAAAGACATAATTTTGATGACGTGACAATGTTTGATCAGCCAGCTCATGGTGCATGTACTATGATACGTAAGGATGTATTAATTGAGTTGGATGGTTATTCTGAAGAATTTAGTAGACAAGATGGATATGAATTATGGATAAAAATTATCAAGAATAAAAAGGTTGCTAATATAAATTTACCTCTGTTTTGCTATAGACAACATGGAGATAATCTTACAAATAATAAAGAAAAGCTTTATAATACACGGTATGAAATTGTTAAAAAACATACTCAGGAACTTAATATCAAGAATAAAAAACATCTTGCGATTGTTCCTCTGAGAGATAATGATGAAAATACTGTTACTTTAAAAAAATTCGCTGATACAACTTTAATTGATATTACTCTTAAAAATTTACTTGTAAGTGAAAATATTGATCAAATCATTGTGACGACTCCAAATGAAAAAATAATTTCATATCTTGAACACAAGTATAAAGACAAAATTATTATTAATAGAAGACCTTCTGAATTAGCACGCATAAACACTCATATCGATGATACTGTAAAATATGTTTTATCAGAATATCCTTTGGATGATATTTCTAGCATCAGCATTGTAAACTATGAACACCCATTAAGAAAAAGTTTTTATATCGACAATGCTATAAATACATTGTATCTTTTTGATGCGGATAGCATAATTTCAGTTTCACAAGAAAACTCAAATTTTTATAAACATGAAGGTAATGGATTAGAACCATTTAATACAAATAGTGAACTTCGTTTAGAAAGAGATTTCATATACAAGGAAACAGGTGGTTTACATGTTGTGAAAGCAGATTCCTTTCGACAACTTGGCAAAATTGTAGGAAATAGAACAACGCATATTGTATTAGATGAAAAAAGTGCAAAATCAATTAATTCGAATGAAGATTTTGAGTACTTGGAATATTTATATAAAAAGGAAAATAATGTACAGTGTTGAAAAATGCCCATATTGTGAGTCTCTAAGCAACACATTATTAGGTGTTCAGACTCATCGTGATAAATATTTGACCTTAATTGACGATAGTTTAAATAATGAAAAAAGACATTGGTATAGATGTGATAAGTGTACTTTTGTATATAGAACTCCTGTTGTTGATCAAGAAGAGGCAAAGCTTTTATATTCAAAATATAGGGCGTTTGATTTTCGTAAAATTATGCCCAGTGAT
>CAJXWI010000203.1 GCA_913062735.1 uncultured Arcobacter sp. | reverse complement strand
AAATAGAGTGTGTCCATGTAAACCAGCCTTAGAAAAAGAGATTCCAGAAGATGGGAAATATCATTTGGAATTTATTGTTCTAAGAATAAAAAAGAGTCCAAGTAATATCAAATTACAAATCTAAACCCCACAGCTCAATTAGAATAAGATTATTAAAACACTTCATTTTGTCAAATTAAATAATATTATAAGTTATAATATAATAGAATTATTGTCATTATACATTTATAAATTGTATAAAAAAAGGAGCTAGAATGGATATGATTATTGATTTTCTCAACACAGTGTTTTGGGGATATATACTTATATATGGGTTACTTATAGTTGGAGTTTTTTTTACGCTTAAATTAAAATTTTTGCAATTTATACATTTCAAGGAAATGTTCAAGTCAGTTTCAAACAAAGGAGCAGATGACAGTTCCGGAATCACTCCTTTTCAAGCCTTGATGATTTCATTAGCATCAAGAGTAGGAACAGGTAATTTAGCAGGAGTAGCAGTTGCTTTATATCTAGGTGGGCCTGGAGCTATTTTTTGGATGTGGATGGTTGCACTTGTTGGAATGGCAACAGCATATTCAGAAAGTACACTGGCTCAATTATATAAAATTAAAGATGAAAACAATGCGTACAGAGGAGGACCTGCTTTTTATATATCTAAGGGCTTAAATTCTCCTCTTTTTGCATCCATTTTTGCAATTAGTTTGATTATTGCTTTTGGTTTAGTATTTAATGCCGTACAAGCAAATTCCATCGCAGGTGCAGTATCTACTGCTTTTGATTTAGATAAATCCTATATTGCAATTATTATTGCTGCGTTAACGGCTTTAGTGATTTTTGGAGGAATTAAAAGCGTTGCAAAAATTGCTCAAATTATTGTTCCTTTAATGGCTGGAATATATTTATTAGTAGCTTTATATGTAGTAATGGTAAATATCACTGTAGTACCTGAAATTTTAATGACTATTATTAAAAGTGCTTTTGGTCTGCAAGAAGCTGCTGGGGGAGTAACGGGTGGAGTAATGGCTGCTATGATGAATGGTATTAAAAGAGGACTCTTTTCAAATGAAGCAGGTATGGGTTCTGCACCAAATATTGCAGCAGTCGCAGTACCAGCCCCACATCATCCCTCTTCACAAGGGTTTGTTCAAGCCTTGGGTGTATTTATTGATACAATTTTAATCTGTACAGCTACTGCTATTATGATTTTATTATCTGGAATTATGGATCATGGTTCAGGAGTTACAGGTATTGAATTAACACAAGCTGCTTTATCTGTTCATATTGGGGATGCAGGAGTTTATTTTATTGCTATTGCAATTTTCTTTTTTGCCTTTACTTCTATTATTGGAAACTATACTTATGCTGAAAATGCTTTTACATACTTAGGTATTGGTAATAAATTAGGTTTATTAATCTTAAGAATAAGTGTTATTGGAATGGTTTTATGGGGTTCATTTAAAAGTGTTGCTACTGTATTTAATGCAGCAGATGCAGCCATGGGATTAATGGCAAGCATTAACTTAGTAGCTATAGTTCTTTTATCTGGAACCGTTGTAAAATTAACAAAAGATTTTTTAGAGCAAAGAAAAGAAGGCAAAGAGCCTACTTTTAATTCTACAAAATTTCCTGAAATTAAAGGAGTTGATGACTCTATTTGGGGAAATAAATAAACAAAACTGAGGGCAGAAAGTAACTGTCCTCTTTTTTATCTATCTTTTTATTTTCATGGCAGTTAGCATCAAAATTTTAATAGCTTACGCAAATAATTCAATGAGTACAAATAAACTCTTATGTGAGCAAACAATCACAGCCTTAAGATTTACTTTCATACTTAAGTAGAAAAATATCTTTTAGGTTTTGATTTAAACCATTGGTATTAAACATTATTATTTCGCGATAATATCGTTGAAAAGAAGAATGTGCAAAAATAGATTTTCCTCCGTTTAAGACCATTGCTGTTGTAATTAATTCTTGCACAAATAAAAACAACTCTACTCTTAAGATACTCAATTCTTTTGCATCCGTACATGCTTTAACTGCTTCTTGTTTCTTTTTTAAAAGCAGTTTTGACTCTGTTTTAAAGCTAGTATTATTAGAGTCTTTAATAGCAGCTTTTCCCAAACCATAAATACAGTAATGTATGCTCTTAGCTAAGGAGCGATTTTTAGAATAATTACCCATATTATTTGATGATACAATATTTTTATCTTTTACAAAAAAATCTTTTAATTCAATATTTACTGTGTTTATTGAATATCCTACAAAAGTATTACAAGAGGACGAAATAATGAAGCCTTTTTTATTTTTAAAAGAGCTTAGTACTTCTAATTCATACTCTTTATGATGAAAGCCTATTAATAAAGAATCAAAGATTCCATAACCACTGGCCCACGTCAAAGCTCCTGTTAATAGATACCCATTTTTAACTTTTTTAGCCTGTACTTGCGTAGTTTTTAAGTGCAAATGATTAATAGCTATACCACATTTTTTTTTAAAAAACCGTTCTTTTCTTGAAAAGTCATTTTTATTCATAATCGCATTTGCAGCTAGTATTTGAATAGCTAAAAAAGCAAGAGATCCCGAAATCTTAGCAAATTCTGATAATAATATAGCTTTGTATTTTTCTTGTAAAGGTGCAGAATATTTATATAAAGCAAAAATATCATTATCAAAAGCAATATCAAATGCTTTTTTCAAAATATCCTTATCCTCATCCATAGCATTTAAATTCAAGTTTTTGATTTTTGCTAGTGTGGTTTTTATTTTTTTATTGTAATTCATTGATTTTATCTTTGTATATTTCTTATAGAAGTGATTGAGACAGTATAATATTACTTTTAAACCATGCAATTGACATTGTATTAAAAGTAAATTCTTATAACAGGATGGAGTATATTTTCTATTATATTCTTGCTCTTCTTAATATAATTATATTAGTTATTTAGTTAATCTACTATTAAAGTAAGCATTTCTTCAATAATTTTCTGGCTGTTATATCATGCTTATATTACAGCTTTTTTTAATTACTTTTTTTCTTTTAATTAGCCCTTATTGACAAGTTTAGTGTGCGCTCACTGGAATTCTTTTAAACCATCAATTAAAATATATTAGTGTAATATACGCAAAACATAAAAGGTCAAGTATGAATGAAGAACTCTTTTCTATCTTATCAGAAGAAGATTTGTCTTTTTTAAGAAATAACTCTAAATATATAGAGCTTGAAAAAAACACTATTTTATTTTATCAAGATGATATATGCAAAGACATTCTATTTTTACAAGAAGGAGAAATACGCTTATATATGAATGGAAGTTTAGATGAAGAAATCTCGCTTTATACTATAAAACCAGGTCAACAATGTATTATAAACACTTCAAGTGCCTTAAGTTCAACCAAAACAATAGGTTCAGCTGTAACTACAAAAAAAATCAAAGCTTTATTAACACCTAAAAAAATAGTACAAGAATTATTAATTAAAAGCCCAAGCTATCAAACTTTTGTTTTTTCTCTCTTCTCTCTTGGTTTCTCATCTTTAACAACCCTAATAGAAGACATAAAATTCAAACGCTTAGATTCAAGAATATTAGAATTTTTAAAAAGCAAAAAGCAAAAAGAGATTTTCATAACCCATGAAGAAATTGCTCAACACTTTGCTACATCAAGGGTTGTGATTTCAAGAGTACTAAAAGACTTAGAAAAAAATAAACATCTGACACTATACAGATCAAGAATAACAATATAAAGTAACATATGTTACATACAAAAACTTCTATTTATCCTAAACTTCCCTTATTAAAACAAGGATTAACATGAAAAAGAACATAGGAAAAATAGATAAAAGTATACGTATTATTATAGGACTTGCATTAATAGCATATGGAATTATAGAACACTCATATTTAGGATTAATTGGACTTATTCCACTAATCACAGCTCTAGTATCTTGGTGCCCTTTATATTGCCCCTTAAGTTTAAGCACTTCGTGTAAAAATACATGCAATAAAAGCTAAGATTAAACTTTAAGGGTGTAATTTTATTAAATCACACTTGGTACAAGTGAGAGTACTAATAGTATTGCCATAACAATGTTAAAGCGCTTTATACCCTTAGGACTTTTGATTAGTTTTTTTAAAACTACTCCACCTATTGCCCATGAGTTTGCAGAGATAAGAATTGTTGAAAAGAAAATAAAAGTAATGATTAAAATCTGCATACTCGCATGCTCAACAGATGTTACATATACAGACATAGCAGTAATAATCTTAATCCAGTTTTTTGGATTCATCCATTGAAATAATACAATAGGCAAAAACTTCATGGGATTAGACGCTTCATCATTTTTTTTGAATTCGGGATTCGAATTTGCAATTTTCCAAGATAAAAAAAGTAAGTAGGCAATTCCAATAACTTTTAAAACTGTAAAAGCAATAGGATAAGCTTTAAAAAATTCTCCCAATCCAAGTCCCACAAAAATAGTCATCAAAGGAAAACCAAGCACCACACCTAAAATATGGGGCAAGGTTCTTTTATAACCAAAAGTTAAACCAGAAGATAAAAGCATAATGTTATTAGGACCAGGAGTGATTGAAGTTGCAAAAGAGAACATAAATATTGATACAAGTAATGTTAGTGTAAAGCTTTCCATATTCTTAATTCCTTAAGTATTTTATAACAGTTTAAATCTTTTTACATACAAAGATATATTTATCTGCATCTTCGTCACTGTGAAGATTAAAGTTAATTACATTTTCTATTTCAAAGCCCGCATTTGTTAGTGCATTTTTTAAATACTCTAAGGTGTGATAGTATTGAGTAATACTGTCTTGTTCTTTAGTATATGTATTGTTTTTTTCTTTTGAAAATAGTGTCATATCTGTTTGTAATTCATTGTTTTCAAAAAGGGCATCGATTGCTATAAATTTATCTTTTTGATTAATATTTAAAGAACCTTGAGCTATTTCTTCAAAACCAAAGAGCGTATTGACATCAAAAATAAAATAACCATTTTCATTTAATATTTTATGGGTATTTTTTAAGAAATCTTCTAAAGAACTTTGTGGAATATAATTAAGTACATCAAAAATTGCTGTTGCACAAGCAAAAGTATCTTCAACGTCTTTGATATCCATAGCATCTGCACGTAGATTAAAACTTTGGCAGACTTTTATTTGTTCAACACTTAAATCAATTCCATACGCTTCTACGCCATTAGCCAATAAATGCATCATAAAAGCACCTTGCCCACAGCCAATATCAATTATATCGTTTAAATTCTTTTCAAAAATCAAACCTAGAAAAGCAGAGTGCAATTCTTTTACTTCTTCTTCTAATTCTAAGTAAGGTTCAATTTTTGAATATAAATCTAAACCCACTATAAAACAGCTTCTATTTTCTCTTTTAATGAAAAGATCGCTGCTTTTTTTGAATAATAAGCATTTTTGTTTACGATTAAATGAGCAGACGTTTCCATAATAGTAGCCCCTACTTCTAAACCATTTTGTTTCATAGTTGCACCTGTTTCAACAATATCAACAATACAATCAGC
>CAJXWI010000202.1 GCA_913062735.1 uncultured Arcobacter sp. | reverse complement strand
TGACAGGAATAGAACGTTATATAAGTAATAATAAAGATTTATATGCTAATAAATCAATTGCTCTCCTCCCTCTTAATGGCGAAGATTATATTGAAAATTCACTTTGTTCAAAGTTACATTCATCAAAGAATATTACTTTGATAAAGAATAAAAAAAACTTTTTACAATGTATGGAATGTTCTAAATCAATTTCAGAAAACAATGCACTTTTAGTTGAAATTGATCAAAACAATCTGGATCATAGTATTGGATACATTCATAATAAATGTTATAGATCTACTTTACGTGTTTTAGGAACTATGCAAAGTGAGTTATTTAGTGAATATGATGACTTAAGAAACTTTGATTGGAAAACATGGTCAAAACAACTTATTGGTGGCCAATTAATATTTGGTAGTGATATTGTTAATAGATCTAAGGACAATATTGTAATTCAATGGAATTCAAATGTTTCTTATTCTGCACAATACAATTACTGTATAAGAATAGATTTAGAAGATAATAGTTCTGAATATGTACTAAGAAGAGGTAGTATTGAGAGATTTCAGAAAAATATTGCAGATGAAGGTGTAATTGATTTTAACTTAAAGCTAGAAGAATTACAAAAAGATAATGATTTCTTTTGTATTACAAAAAAAGAACGTATATTTTCATCATATTCAGTATTAAATAATAAAATTGATATAGATGATAAGCTTTTAAAAGTTAATGAGTTTGTAGTTGAAAAAGTGAGTTTACCTGTGTTAAATTCATATAATAAGTCGAAAAACTACTATGCTCCTCTATTGTATATTACAGAAGGAGAAAATGAAGAGTATTTTTCTATTGAAGATAGAGTTATTCTATTGAGTAATCCTTTTCAATTTAAAAATTTTTTGGAAAATTGGAAAGATATAGGTTATGAAATAAAATCAACATATGAAATCAATATTTTAGAAGATGACCAACAATTTGACAAATTTATGGAAAATTTGTATACAAAAAATTTAAAAGCTGTTATAAATCCTCAGTTCAACAATGACGTAGAAATGATTAATGGGTACATAATTGAGAAATTTGAAGATACCATGTCTAATAACTAGTTAGACACAATTAAGAACCGAAAGGAATGGACATTGAATAAAAACATTGATAAAAAATACCATAACCTAGCTTTAACAGCTCTGCATAAAAAAATTCCGGTGACAAAATTCCGGTGACAGTTTACTTAATTAACTAAATGGTCAAATGAGTATACTGTCACCCGAATTTTGGTCAAATGAGTATACTGTCACCCGAATTTTGTCACCCGAATTTTAAATAAAGACCAGTATACAGCATAAAAGAAGTAAAAAAATCAATTAACAAGAAATACTTATAACAAAGTGTCGCAGAAGTCAGACGTTATGTTTAAAGATTAAAGGAATTAATTGGAAGATAATATAAAAGATGTAATTTTATTAAACAATTTATTTAATGGTGAATATATTAAGAACAAAGTTGGTGGTGAAGTTATCAATATGTACCAATCCAATAACGGAAATTTTTATATTTATGTAAATCCTTATGGAAATATTAGCCAAAAATGGGATAATAAAATAAAGTACATTTTGTTTATTAGGTCTGTTGGCAATAAGACTGTGAAGATTATAGGAAAAGCTAAAATACAGGAACAAATAAACTGCAAGGCTATTTTTTCTAAAAAAAACAATGGTATTACTGAAGAACAACGAGCATATATTGATACTAATAATATTACATATGGAAAGACAAAACTATATCATCTAGGCTCATTATCAATGTTTTATATAACATTTAAAGCCGAATCCATACATAAATCAAAGAAAGATATATATTTATCACTCAATGATAATGTTTCAAATAATGAGAATATCACTATTCTCAAAAATGTTGAAAAAATTAACAACCAGTCTCAAAAATTATATATAACAAAAAATAATGAAAATTATCAAAAGTTGGAAGATATTATTAACAATAAAGAGTTATGGGAAGAAAGCCCTGTAATTCAAGTGGATACTTCAAAATATAATAAAATTCCTGAAAGTTTCTTATCAATTATTAAAAAAGAAAATGATGAATTAGTTAATTCTAATTTATTAGCATATTTTCTTGAAAATGATGATACTTTCTGGTCTAATTTTGTTGAAAATGTATTAAAAATAGATATAGAAAAAATAAAACAAAGTAAACCAAAAATCTTTAGAGAAACGATAGGTAATATTGATTTATTTATAGAAGTTGGTGGATATGCTATAGTGATAGAAAATAAAATAAAATCTGGAATAAATGGTATAAAAGATAATGGGTACTCTCAATTAGAAAAATATGTTAAAAAAGCAGAATCATATTTTAAAGGTGATAAAACGAAATTATACTTTTACATATTAAGACCTAATTATAATAATGAAAACTATGAAAAGTACAATACATTCGATAGATATAAAGAAATTAAATATTCAGAAATTTATGAAATTATAAAAAATTACAAGAAGGACCTTTATTTTGAAGAATTCAAAAAGGTAGTAGAAAAACATTCAAAAGAATATGATAATGAATTATTTGAGGTAATGACAGAAGGTTTTATTAAACAGATAAAATCGAATATAGAAAAGGGGTCTGACCCCAAATAGTAACTTTTCTTAGTCAAAACTTAAATAAAAGTGTTTATGAAGTAAGACAATCTTGCTCACGGCTCTTCCTCTGACTTTGAGAAAGCTAAATCTTTTTATTTTTTAACGGAAAAAGGCGAGGACTGATCGAGCGTAAAGAAATGTGCTCTTTAGCACATTTTAACGAGTTCCACAGCCTAGTTAAACAATAAGAATATTTAGGAACCCGAAGGGCTTTATCAATGTGTCAGTTGCTTCTTTTTGTTTCTTTTTCTTACAATTAAGAAAAAGAAAAAAGCGCAAAGGTCACTTTGTATGAGCTCCTAAATAACAAATAATTTAGTATCTAAAAATATTTAGATACTACAATATTACATCTTTGTTACATTAAAAGGATAGAGTCCTAGTCATAAAAAGGATTACAATGAATAATATCCAAACAAAGAACTTTGGGAAAAAAATCTTAGGTGCAATCATCACCTTACAAATTATCTTCCTTAGCAATGCTCTTGCTAACTCTTCTCCAAAATCAGAACCTACTCGCTGTGTTTACCCTGGTTCATTAGGGGGTACTACCCTTTATAATAACAGTTATGTAGCTCTTAAATCCGATCCGAAAACTCCAATAGAACGTTGTGAATATGGCTCAAGTTGTAGACAAGATAAAAGATTAGATAATGGAAAAGCACAATGTATTCGTTCAAGTACTAATGTAAAAAGTCCTTATTACAACTATGCTTGTGGTACCTATACAGAGCACATTCTTTTTCAAACAAAACTTGAAGTTGATTGTCGTTGTCGTGTAACTGGTACGGGTCATAGGTATTTAAATCCTAAGGATAAAAATGTTGATCCAGAAGAAGGAATTATCAACTGTTCCAATCCAAACAAACAAATGAAAACAAGGTGGCCTGTAAAATATGGGAAAGGTCCTAAATTTGATGCTTGGAAAAAACAAAAAGGCGCAACAAGATGGACAGGTGGAATTTTTCGTCCCAAAACGCGTGAATTTTTCTCAGTTGTTAGATGGACCAATCCAAACTATCAAAGTACTGGAACTATTGTTGCATGGAACATAGATACAAAAAACAGACGAGTAGTTTCAGGGCTTTATCCAGATAAGCGTCGTGGAATGAAAGAATATGGTTCAGGATACTTATCCGATGGACTAAGAAAAAATCATAAAAAACAACCCCTAACAGGTGCATCTATTATGAAATGGGGTAAGGATGGGATGATTTACCTTTTAGCAGGAGGTACGGGAGAATCTACAGGAAAACGAGCAGAAATTATTAGAATCGACCCTGATACAGGTGCTCGCTCCCTTGTTTGGAAAGCAAAAAATAAAAAGTTTTCTCCAAAAGCAGATGAAAAATATGGGCAGTGTTATAGACCCAATGGAAAGTATCCCAAACAAAGTAGTGTAGAAATCATGGCTTTAGCTTTTGCAATGGGGCCTAAAAATGAATTTTATCTTTCCATGCATGATGTACGAGCAGGTGATGCTATCTTAAAGATTAGTGCTGATGCTAAAACGTGTACACCTCTTTCTGTTTGGGGTAATGCTAAAGGACATAATCCAGGAGGAAAACAAAAAAAAGCGCCAGCTTATACACATATTGGAAAGGGTAAATTTATACAGTTTCCCGTCAAAGGTATGCTTTATCATGAGGATGAAGAATATGGACCTATGATTTTAGGGGTATCTAAAGGAGATATGTATTCTTTCGTAATCGAAGATGGTTATCGTTCCTTAGAAACTTTTGAAAATGGAACATATAGCGGTATGGGTTATACAAGAATGGTGTATATGGAAAAAGATGGCCGTGGTTTTGTAATGGCTACGGGGAATAATGCAGGGGCACATGCAATAGTTGAGTTAGGAGTGGGTACACGAGAACCTATTACTTCTGATGTGAAGGATATGGATGACCCTATTTTTAAATCTGCTTATGGGGTTAGAAGAAGTGTTAATATGAACGGTGCCCTTGGAAATGCAAACAAAATTAATATGGGAGGAATGATGATTGATCCTGAAAATCCGGATATTGCCTATGCTGTTTTAACACATGGAGCTTTAGTTCAATTAGAACTTTCAACCTTCAACAGTATGATTTGGTCCTATTAATCATTAACGCTTATTTAAAAAAAGAATATCAAGAACTTGATATTCTTTTCTAGTACTTCATTATATACCTAACTTCTAGCAAATTCTTACAGCTTTTCCTAATACTTTTTGATTATTATTAAAATAATGCTTTTTTCACTACTTTTAAAAGTAAGTAGTTAACACAATCTTTTAATCAATAGTAATTTACTAATAACTATTTCTCTTATAAACTTCATATTTATTTTAGTTTATTTGAGCTACACTTATAAAAGAATTTATACCCTAGGGAGAAGTTATGAATAGTAATGTAAATGAACCCCTAATTATTGAAGAAGATATACTTAAAAAGTGGCAAAAGTTCACCAACTTACTTGTTTCATTATTTGATGTACCAACGGCTTTAATTATGCAAGTAAAAAAAGATAAACTAAATGTTTTTGTAAAAAGTCAAAACAAAGAAAATCCTTATGTTCTTGGAAATAATGAAACATTAAAAAACACCAACATATACTGCAAAGAAGTAATATCAAGCAAACAAAGCCTTTATATTAAAAATGCTTTAAAAGATAAAAAGTGGAAAGAAAATCCTGATATATGCCTTGATATGATTAATTATTTGGGTCATCCCATCATTAATAAAAATGGTGAAGTATTTGGAACCTTATGTGTACTTAGCAGTGTTGAGAGAGAATACAGCCAAGCCCAGCTGTCTTTATTAGAAGAGTTTTCAAATACTATTGAAAATGATTTACATGCTCAAGACAAACAAGATAAGTTATTAGAATTAGAAAAAATGGCATCTCTGGGAAAAAGAGTAGCTGGAATCACACATGAAA
>CAJXWI010000201.1 GCA_913062735.1 uncultured Arcobacter sp. | reverse complement strand
TAATCTAACAGATGTTAATGTTCCTGTTTCCTTAAGTTTTTCATTTTTTGATGATTTTTTGAATCTTACGTTAAGTGAAGAACTTGTGCTTTCAAAAATCAATTATTCTAATTCTTCAACTAAGTACGAGAATGCATATTTAGGACAAAGCCTACATGTTTTAGATTTATCAACGGATCTAATTAAACCATACAGCTCTTTTATTCATACCTTAAACTTATCTTCAAAGTTTACTTTTGCTGATACCTTAAAAGAAAGTGGAGATATTTATGGTCTTAATGGAGATTACCAAAACAACAGTGATTTATCCCCTTTTTCTTTAAGTAAAAGTGAGCGTTCCATTGCATTATCATTAAACCAGTCTTTTTATTCGCAAATTGATTTGTCTCAAATTATTAATCATACCATGACACAAAATATTACCTATGAAAGCAGTGGAAAATCTAAATTAACAAACTTGGAAAACACACTGAGCTATAATTTTGATTTGGGATCTTTGTCTAACAGATTTATTTATTCTAATGAAGATAAAACTTTTATAGAACACTCAAGTACATTAAAGTTTGATTTTACAGATATTGGTACTAGTTTTGGTCACTATAAATCAAAAGATACACCAAATTCTGGTAAAGATGATTTAGAATCTGCAAATATTGCCTTACGGTATAAAATAAATAATAAATATAATATTGCTTATAGACAAAATTATAATATTCATGATAAAATAAAAAGTAAAGAAAGTTTTGTATTTTCTATGACTGAGGATTGTTGGGCTTTATCTTTAGAGTTAAGAAATGAGATTGTTACGAGTTCAAGTGATAAAACAACGAAACAAAGTATTATATTTATTAATTTTGAGTTAAAACCAATAACAAGTGTTCGACAACAATTTAAAGTAAAAGAACAATAATATCCATGATAAAGATTTGCAATGAAAACAGATAAAGTTTATTTCAAAAATAGACAAGATGCGGCAGAACAGTTAATTGATATTTTACCTATAGAAGAAATGAAACTTGAAGATTGGATAGTATTTTCTACGTCGGCAAGTGGCTACAGCATTGCGCAAAAAGTTGCAGAGGCTTTAAATGCAAAAGTAGATTATTTATTTTGTGCTAAAATATATACACCAAAAAATGATGAATGTGAAATTGCGATTGTAAGTGAATCTCAAGAAGTTGTTATTCATGAGGAATTGGCAAAATCTTTTGGTATTTCATTGGATTATGTTTATTCTAAGTCCAAAATAATGCATGAGAATCTTCTCAATGAAAAAGTATTTAAATTCCGGAATAACAAAAGACTTGTTAATTTGGAAAACAAAAATGTTTTATTAGTGGATGAAGGATTGAATACAAGTTTAACAATGATGGCGTGTATTAAAACAGCCATTACTTTAAATGCTAAATCTGTTTCAGTTGCAGTTCCCATTATACCAAATGCAAGTATTCAAGTGATTGAGTCTATTGCAGATGATTTATATTATAAAAAGAATATTGCACATTTTATTAATATAAAACATTATTATGAAGAACTAGAAGAAGTTAAATTTATCGATATTTTAAATATAAAGAATTAAGGAAAAAATATGTCAACAGTGTGTGAATTTGAATTAAATAATAAAGAAGAACTGTTTCAGTTTAATAAAGTTGCTAAACAAGCAAATGGCTCAGTTATGTTAAAGTTGGGGAATGCAGTTGTATTAGCTACTGTTGTAAGTGAGTTTGATAATCCTGTTTCAGAAGATTTTACACCCTTAACAGTGCAGTATATTGAAAAAACATATGCAGCAGCTAAATTACCTGGTGGTTTTATTAAAAGAGAAGCAAAACCAAGTGAGTTTGAAACATTAACCTCAAGAGTAATTGATAGAAGTTTGCGTCCTTTATTTCCAAAAGGTTATGTTTATCCTACAACAATTACGGTTATTGTATTTTCAGCTGATAAAGAAGTTGATTTACAAGCACTTGCATTAAATGCTGCTAGTGCCGCTTTATATACCTCTAATTTACCTATTAGAAAATCTGTAGCTGCTGTTAGAATTGCTAAAATCAATAACGAACTTGTGGTTAATCCAGAAATGTCATTACTTAATGAATCAAGCTTAGACTTGTTTGTAGCAGGGTCAAAAGATGAGTTATTAATGATTGAAATGAAAGCTATTTCTTCTTTAGATATGGTTGAAGTTGATATTGAAGCATTTACTAAAGTTCATAATACGAATGAAATAAATGAAGATGATTTAATTGAAGCAATTGCTCTTGCACAAAGTGCGTTAAACGAAATAAATACTACTTACGAAGGTGGTTTTGAATCCGTTTGTAAGGAACAAGAAGTAGTTGATTTACTAACTTCATCATTAAAAGATGAAGTTCTTTCATATATTAGAGAGAATTTTTCTTCAGACATCAAAGAAGCCATTAAAAAACTTGCAAAAAGTGAAAGAGCCAATGATCTTAAACGAATTGCAAAAGAAGTAAGTGCGAATGAGTATTGCCTAAAAGAAGAGCTTGAATATTCTTCAATTTATGAAGCGGTAAACGTAGTAAAAAGAGAATTGGTACGTTCTATGATTGTTGATGATAAGATTAGAGCTGATGGTAGAGGACTTAAAGATGTAAGAGCAATTAGTATTGATACTAATATTTTACCTTCTGCTCATGCTTCTTGTTTATTTACAAGAGGTGAAACACAAGCCTTAGTAGTTGCTACTTTAGCTGGTCATAAAGAAGGGCAAATGTATGAAAAGCTAACTGAGAAATCAACTTCTATGGATAATTTTTTACTTCATTATAACTTCCCAGGTTTCTCTGTTGGAGAAGCAAAACCAATGTTTAATGTAAGTAGAAGAGAGTTAGGACATGGTAACTTAGGTAAAAAAGCCTTAGAATCATCTATTGATAAAGACTATAGTGAAACGGTTAGATTAGTATCTGAAATACTTGAATCTAATGGTAGTTCTTCTATGGCTACTGTTTGTGGAGGATCTTTGGCTTTAAAAGCAGCAGGTGTTCCTGTGTCTACCTTAATAGCAGGTGTTGCTATGGGAATGGTAACTGAAGGCAATAAGTACTCAATTCTTACAGATATTATGGGACTAGAAGATCATGATGGGGATATGGATTTTAAAGTTGCTGGTTCTTCTAAAGGGATTACTGCTTTACAAATGGATATTAAATTGGGTGGTATTGAATTAAGTGTTCTAAAAGAAGCTTTATACCAAGCAAAAGAGGGTAAAAATCATATTTTAGAACTTATGGAAGAAGCTGCTAAAGATATAATTCCAAGTTCTGCTTTGCCATTAATTGAACAATTTAAGATTGATCCTTCAAAAATTATGGTTGTTATTGGAAAAGCGGGATCAACAATTAAAGAAATAATTGAAAAATTCTCTGTGTCAATTGATTTAGATAGAGATTCAGGAAATGTAAAAGTTACTGGAAATTCTCAGCAAAGTATTTTAGATGCTTGTGAACATATTAAAACAATTTCAGATAATGCACCCGCAAGAAAAGAAAAAAAATTCATTAATTTTGAAGAATTATACAAGGTTGATGACGTTATGATGGGAAAAATTGAGCGAATTGCTGATTTTGGAGCATTCATTGTTCTTCCACAAGGCGGAGAAGGTTTATTACATATCTCTAAAATTTCAAAACAAAGAGTATCTAATATAAATGACCTTTATAAGGTTGGAGATGAGCTAGAGATTAAAGTATTAAAAGTTAAAAAAGACCGAATAGAGCTTGCAATATCAACATTGTAAAATTTATTCTAGTTTAATATTTCTTAGGCTATCATAAATAAATAATATATTATTAAATTAAAGAAGGAAAGATATATGGCAAAACTTTTAATCGTAGATGATTCTACTATGCTAAGAGATATGTTAAATTATGCATTAACTGAAGGGGGATATACAGATGTTACTGAAGCAGTTGATGGTGTTGATGGTTTAGCAAAAGCAAAACTTGCATCTTATGACCTAATTATTACAGATGTTAATATGCCAAATATGGATGGACTTACTTTAATCTCAGAATTAAGAAAAGTACCTGCTTATGCTAAAAAACCAATTTTAGTTTTAACAACAGAGAGAAGTGATGAAATGAAAGCAAAAGGGAAGGCAGCAGGAGCAACAGGTTGGATTGTTAAACCTTTTGTTCCTGATCAATTATTAAAAGCTGTCAATATTGTATTAAGTAGATAAAAACAGAAAGGTAAATCATGTCATTTGATATTTCAAAATATAGAGAAATGTTCGTAGAAGAAGCTGAAGAACTTTTTGAATCAGCAGATAATGTATTATTAGAAGCTGAAACTAATGGCTCTTTAACGGAAGAAGAAATGGGACAACTGTTTCGTGATGTTCATACGTTAAAGGGTAGTGGTGCATCTGTTGAACTAACACTTTTTGCTAAGTTCACTCACAGTGTTGAGAACTTAATGGATAAATTAAGAAACCATAAAATTGAATATTTACCAGAAATGGCTGGAGCATTAATTGATGCTTTAGACATAATGAAAGAACTATTAGAACTAGAAGTTGATAATGAATTAACGCAAGAATTATTTACAGAAAAAACAGCTTCTCAACTGATTGTTATTAATGCATATTCTGAAGAAAATACCGTAGCAGCTGCTCCTGTTGTAGAACCTGTTGCACCTAAAACTGTTGAAGTTAAAAAAATTGTTCCAAAAAGCATTCGAGATAATACCTGATTGAAATTATTTTTTAATTAATATTTTTGTCTCTTTTTCTTGCAATAAGCTGAGTTAAGGAGTCAACCATTGTGTCAGAAGCTTTAAATATATCAACATTTCTAAATTCATGAGAAATATTGGCGATAAATTTGTCTTTCAATTCTAAAGTTTGCTTTTCTGCATGCTTTCTTGCCGATAAATTAATGAAAGTTATGACAATAAGGGGCTGTTCATCGCGTTCAGCCCATTGTAATTCAGCTTGTGCTGGGAATTCTGTTTTATCTGAACGAAGTGATACACATTCTACGGAGATGCCTAATTCTTTACGTTGTAATGAGTACACATTACTTTGAAAATCAAAAAAGAAGTGCATTTCGTCTTTTTCTGCAAATAAAGAGCTAATAGGTCGTTCTTTTAATTCTTGCTCAAGGCTTTGAAACATTTGTACCGCAGCGGGATTGGCAGATAAGATTTCCCCCGTGACAGACGTTGTTAAGATGGCATTATTTGATGCATTGACTATCGCCTTATATTCACTGTTGATAAGCGCATCATTTAACCCATGATTGATATACGTAAGTTGTTGATGTTGTTTTTGTTCTGTAAATAATTTTTGTTTGAGCTTTTTCGTTTGATTACTGCGAGTGATCGCAATACTTGATAACAAAATAGAGCCAACAAGTAACCAAAAGAGAATGATAATGGATTGTAGATTCGAATGGACACTATAGAAAAGATTTTTTTCATAGCCGTATAAATGAATTGCGGTTGGGATAAACATAAAAAGTAAAATGTACAATTCAGGATTGCTTTTTTTCTCTATAGTTTTCGGTGATTTAGGGGATATTAAGGTAATGT
>CAJXWI010000200.1 GCA_913062735.1 uncultured Arcobacter sp. | reverse complement strand
ACCAAGGAGATCAACTCCTTTTAATTGCAGCTATTTTTTTAACGATATGGGCTTATAGCTATTGTTATAAGCCCTTTTTGTATTTTGCAAACCTAATAATGATTATAGCCAATAATATTGAAAAGTCTTTTGGCCCTCAGGGTCTATTTGAAGGAGTATCTTTCCTTATGAATGAGGGTGAGCGCGTTGGATTAGTTGGTAAAAATGGGACAGGAAAATCTACTTTATTCAAGCTAATATTAGGTGAAGAGCATAGTGATGATGGAGTTGTACAAATTCCTAAAAATTATAAAATAGGAACCTTACGACAACATTTATTATTTTCTGAAAAAACACTTTTAGATGAAACAGCACTTTCTTTAGATGAGGATGACAAATTTTCTTTATACAAGGTTGAGAAAATACTCTTTGGCTTGGGTTTTGAAGAAGAAGATTTACAAAAAGACCCTCTGTCATTTTCGGGAGGATTTCAAATAAGAATCAATCTTGCAAAACTTTTATTAACAGAGCCTAATCTTTTATTATTAGATGAGCCTACGAATTACCTTGATATTGTTTCTCTAAGATGGTTAAAAACGTTTTTACGAAGCTTTGATGGAGAAGTAATACTAATTACTCATGATAGAGATTTTATGGACAGCATTTCTACTCACACTATGGGAATAGTACGTAAAACCTTATCCCTTATAAAAGGAGATACGCATAAGTTTTACAAACAATTGGCCTCAAATGATGAATTGTATGAAAAACAAAAGATTTCTCAAGATAAAAAAATAAAAGAATTGGAAGAATTTATTGCCAAAAATAAAACACGAGCATCTACAGCTGCATTAGCACAATCTAAAGTTAAAGTCTTAGAAAAGATGGAAGTTATGGATGATTTAAATTCTGAGTCGAGTTTAAATTTTGATTTTAAATTCAAAAATACGCCTGCGAAAGTTTTATTAGATGTAAAAGATTTAAGTTTTTATTATAAAGAGAATGAAATTTTGTTTAAAAATATTTCATTTACCTTACAAAAAGGAGAAACACTTGGAATCATTGGAAAAAATGGTAAGGGTAAATCTACTTTATTAAATACTATTGCAGGTGAGTTACAACAGCAAATAGGAAGTGTAGATTTTCATGTATCTTCTTCTTTTGCTCACTTTGGACAAACCAATATAGCTCATTTAAATCCAAAAAACTCTGTAATGGATGAAATCTATGTAGGAAATCCAAGACTTCCTGAATCCAGTGTTAGGAGTATTTGTGGGGCTATGATGTTCTCAAATGACAATGCAAAGAAAAAAGTCTCTCTTTTATCAGGGGGTGAGAAATCACGTGTAATGTTAGGCCAAATTGTTGCAAGAGAAGTAAATGTTTTATTTCTTGATGAGCCTACGAATCACCTTGATATGCAAAGTATTGATGCCTTAAGTAAAGCCATTAAAAATTTTGATGGTTCTTGTATTATTGTAACGCACAGCGAAGATTTATTACGAAAAGTATGCGACCGCTTAATTGTATTCTCAAACGGTGAAGCTGAATTATTCGATGGAAATTATGATGAGTTTTTAGAAAAAATTGGTTGGCAAGACGATATAGTAGAAGAAAAAGTAAAAGCTGTACCAAAGACGAATAAAAAAGAGAATAAAAAACAACGAACGTTATTAATTAATGAAAGAAATAAACTAAGCTCTCCTTTAAAAAAGAAAGTGGATAAACTTGAAAATGAAATTATGGCCATTGAAGAAAATCTGGAACTAGAACATGATGCCTTAGTTCTTGCCTCTAATGAAGGTAATAACGGAAAAATAATGGATATCTCACGTTTGGTTACTGCTTATGAAAAAGAAATAGAAGACAAGTTTGAATTATTAGAAGAAAGTCAAACCTTACTTGATGAAATAAATGAAGAGTATGAAAAAAAACTAGAAGAACTGTAGAGAAATAAAAAGCCTTTGCTTTTTATTTCTTGTGATTATCTACTGTTTTTGGAATAGTATTTCCACTTGCTTGTAGGCTTAAAGCTTGTGGATATTTAATATAATGTTCTCTTACAACAAAAGCCAAGGCTTCTTTTGTTTTATTATCAATTAAACCCTCCTCATTTATAACTTCTACAATGTTTTCTAACAATTCATCTTGCGGAGATCTTTGAATTTGAATCCATGATGATAAAAGTTTTTTATTAACATGAGTAGGCAAAGATGCCATTATTCCAAGATTGTTTTGAGAATGTATTAATAATCCTGAAGTGGTTCCCCTATCTAGCGTTAATACTTGAAATAAGTATAAACTATGATAGTCAAGCTGTTTTTGCAATTCTTCTTTTGAAGGAGAACTTTTCTTTTCTAAAGTGGCATTGAGAATATCAATGTAGGTATCAATAATACCAAGCCCAAAGGTTTGCGCAAAATCATAATCTTTTACTTCATCATCGCTGTAATGATTTTCTAAATAAAAATGACTTACTCCTCTGTGTTTTTTTAGGCTTGGAATATAAAAATATTTATCCCCTTGTTTAATTCCTTCATCAAAGAACGCTTTTGTTAAGTCTTTTAAAGACAATTTAAAGCTTACATAATCTTTCTGGTTAGATACAGATGGATTTAAATCTGCCATTATTCTCCAGTACGATTTTTGATTCTTAATTTGAGTATAAGAAATATGAATATGAACAGATGGAAGTAAAGGGTTTTTTGGATGAATAATAGTAGAAATAGCAGTAGCACTTAAAAGATTTTTATTCTCATTTTTATCATAGTGCACTTGGGATACATTAACAGAAGCAGTATTAAATAAAGCAAAGTCTTTTGCTTGAAATCTATTGCCTCCCCCATGAACTCCCTCATCTCTTAACCATGTGCTTTCTTCAAAATCAATATTTTCGCTGTGTGTTAAAGACAATGCATTTAATTTTGAAACAAAATGTTTTTGAATATTAGTTACGAGTGTATATGCATCAATCGCTTCTTTTGAAGTAGATAGTTGAATACTCATTAAGTACCTTTTGTATTAAATTTTTTACTTTTTTATTTTAGTATATTTTTACAAAAAGTAAAATAATACAGGCAAAAATGCCTATATTATTTTAGGAAACTTCTAATTGAGAAGATAAAGAAATATTCCCATCTTTTAAAATGCAAGCTCTTAACCCTGCTTTATTTTCTAGTCCTGATAATATGTCTTGATTTGTTTTAGTGGCTAAACTTTCGCAAGGTTCACATAACTCTAAACCTTTTAACAGTACATTTCCAATATAAAATTCTTTGTTTACTAAAGTATTTAAATCACAATTTGAAATAACAATATTTCTTCTAAAATCACTGTACTGTAAAGTAAGATTAAATTCATTGTTAAATGTATCAACTTTTTCTTTTTCTATTAAAGTGATTTCATTTAGTGGCTCTTGATTTTTTTCGTAATATCTGTCTCCAAAGATACCTTTTCCAGCTTCTAAAACTGCTTCATTTACGTTCTGCATAACAGACTCTTTGTCTTTTGCAATTAAAATTTCAACGATTTTTCCTGACATAATAATACCTTTAAATTTTTTTGTACTTCATCATAACCTAAATAATATAAAATGTATTTAAAAGAAACAATATCTGTCTTAAAGGCAAATTGCTCTAAAATACCTTATACGTTATACTATAACAAGGACCAACTTTGCCATTTACGCAATTTAATTTTAATAAAGACATCAATGATGCTTTAGAAAAAAATAACTATTTAAAACCAACACTAATACAAGAAAAAGTAATTCCTCTTATTTTGCAAAAAAAAGACATAAAAGCCAAAGCCCAAACAGGTTCTGGTAAAAGTGCTGCTTTTGTACTGCCTATTTTAAAAACATTGAGTGATGATTATAAAAAAGGAAAACCAAAAATAAAAGTCTTGGTTTTGGTTCCCACACGTGAACTTGCTTTACAAGTAAGCCAAAGTTTTAAAACCTTCAGTGAATTTTATACGAAAAAACCAGAATTGGTCACTTTTATAGGTGGTCTTAGTTTAGCAGATCAATTGCATGAAGTACAAAAAGGCTGTGAAATTTTGGTTTCAACTGCAGGGCGTTTATTAGACATACTTTCTAAAAAACAAATCAATCTTTCTTTTGTTGAGTTTTTAGTTCTTGATGAAGCCGATAAAATGCTTGATATGGGCTTTGAAAAAGAGCTGGATTTAATTTTAAATGAATTGCCCAAAAAGAGACAAAATCTTATGTTCTCAGCCAGTTATTCAAATAAAATGCTTGCCTTAATTCCTAAAATTACGCAAGAGTATATTTCTATTGATGTGAATGATGAAATTTTAATTCCTACAACTATCACGCAAAGAGTAATAGAAGTAAATGAAAATAAACGTTCCTCTTTATTAAAACACTTGTTAAAAACAAATAAGTGGGATTTAGTACTTGTGTTTATTAAGAGCAGAAGAGCTGCTGATAATATTGCGTTTAAGTTTAGAGAACTTGGCTTTGAGGCTGAGAGTTTTCATGGGGACTTAGAACAAGAAGAGCGAATTTTTACCCTAGAAGAATTCAAAGCTAAAAAAATACGTATTTTATTTGCAACAGATATAGCAGCAAGGGGACTTCATATTGATGATATAGAATGTATTGTTAATTATGATTTACCACGTGCGAGTGCTGATTATATACACAGAGTTGGACGAACAGCAAGGGCTTCCAAAAAAGGCGAGGCTATTTCTTTTATTGACTATGAAAATATGGAACACTTTGAGTTAATTAAAAAGCGTTGTAAATTAGAAATCATTCATGAAAGTATTGAAGGTTTTGAATTAATAGGTGAAAAAAAAGAAAAAGTTAAAGGACAAGAAGCAATTAAGGGTAAGAGAAAAAGTAAAAAAGACAAACTAAGAGAAGCTGCTTTAAAAGCCAAAAAAGACTAAGAAAAAACTACAAATAAACGCTCATTTGTAGTGCCTTTTTGTACCCACAATAAAAAGGCACGTTTATCTTCTACATAACTAGCTGTTTCTTCTAATATTCTTTCATATGAATACCATTGTTCACATTTTTCTATATCGATTAACCAATCTTGTTTTTCAGGAAAAAAATAAAGACAATCTTTATAAGACTCTTCACTTAAAAATGCATGAATATTGCTGTAAAATCCTTTAATACAGAGAGGATTACATTCCTTAAAATCTTTTTTTTCTGAATTTTTTTCTAAAAATATATTGCCTTTAAAACAAAGTTTTTGTTTAATTTCATTTATGTTGAAATCTTGTAAATAAGCTTTACTCTCTTCTTTATATAAAATAGGCAGTTGTTTATTTTTTAATTTAATTAAACGCTTTTGCAAAGAATCATCGTAGTTTGGTCCTACACACGCTAGTATTTCATTTTCTTCATTTTCTAAAAAAAGATAATATTTATAAATAAGTTCAATGTGCAAATAAACTTTTTTTTTCTTATCTTCTAGAATATAATCAAGTTCTCCTAGGGTGTTTTTATTATGAATAATTTGTATGTTTTTCTTAATCAAGGTATAAATATCGTTTGTATTGATTAAATATTCAAAAAAATATTCAACGCGTTTCCCAAGTGGTAAATGAATATTTGGCAGGATAAGATTAAATTCATCATAAGCTACAATTTTTAAGTTCTTAGTTTGAAATACTTCCATGTT
>CAJXWI010000199.1 GCA_913062735.1 uncultured Arcobacter sp. | reverse complement strand
ATTGATGAGTGCAATTTAATACAAGACTATATAAAAGATTATGATGATTATAAAAAGTTTATTCATTTAGTTCTTTATTACGATTATAACTTTACCTATACTCACAGTAATGAGAATCAGGCTATTATAGATTATAAAATTGATATTAACTATTTCTTTAGTGGTTTAAAAAAAGAGTATTTTGAAAGATACATTAATGAACTCCTTGAAAATAATAATAAGGAATGGATACTTGTACTTATCTATGTAATACCAATAAAAGCTAACTATAAAGAGTTACTGGTTGATGTACTCAATTTCTTAGAGACTGATCTTTCTAATGAAGCGATAATTACTTTATTCACAAAAGATAGAATGCCTACGTCCGTATATGTTGGATTGTTAAATGATAAAATATCTAATATAAATAAAGGTTTTACTTATGATTATGTAATGGAAGAAATAAATGATCAAGAAGAATTGTTTGTTTATATTTCTAAGAATATTTTAGATATAGATGTTTTGAGTGAAATTGAGGAAATAGTAGCTGAAATTCAAGAGACAAAGAATACTGTTTTAGAAATAAATCTTGAACAAACAATAACTTAGAAACAAATGGAAAAAATTACACCCAAGGGGTAGAAAATCCACTTTTAATTTGAGATTATATATCTCTTACTAATGAGAAATAACAGTAATCAATAATAATTAGAAGAATGAATTTTACTATATTAAGAAAAAGTGTCAGTCGTCATTAAGATATATGAGTACATTAAAGCTACTTTATCTTCTTTTCCAATATAAAACCACATTCCCAACGGCTCTTCCCCTGACTTTGATAAAGCTAAATATTTCTATTTTTTAGCGAAAAAAGGTGAAAACTGTGTGAGCGTAAGCAATGTGCTCTTTAGCACATTGTAGAGAGTTTCATATCCTAGCTAAACAATAAAAATATTTAGGCACCCGAAGGGCTTTATCAACTTGTCAGTTGCTTTCTTGTTTCTTCTTTTCAATAAAAGAAGAAAAAAAGCGCAAAGGTCACTTTGTATGAGCTCTTAAAAACAATGATTTATTATTGAAAGGTGTTATTAACCGATTAGGAATATTTATATTTTTTAAAATTGGATTGAAAAATGAGGAGATATTGATTAGGTAGGGCGTAAGCCGCGTTTTGTCGTGGATAATAATTTGTCTAGTTGTTAAATTACTTAAACAATCTTGCGAAGAGCATATAACGTGAAGTTAAATACCATCTCTTCTTGCTGCTGGTTGGGTTTACATAACTGTTAAAATTGCTTAAAACATTGGTGGGCTCTTACCCCACCGTTTCACCCTTACCAAGATAAATCTTGGCGGTTTACTTTCTGTTGCACTGTCCCTTGGGTTACCCCAGCCATTCTTTAAATGGAACCATACTTCACTGCAGCCCGGACTTTCCTCTTGAAGCTAATCAAGCTATTATCTGCCCTACCTAAAAACGAAGTATAACAAAATTAACTTATTTTCTAATAATATCGTAGGTAGAAGGAGCAATGAATTTAAAAATACTTTCATTTATTACTTCATTGTATACAGAATTAAACAATTCAATGCTTACTTTATTGTCTAATTCATCTTTATACAAGATTTTATCAATTTTATTATTTTTTATTAAAAAAGTGTATTTAACATCATTTATTACTGCTTCATATTTTTCATTTGAGATTTTTTTGGCACTTTTTAAAAGTGCTAATAAATTTACTTCTGAATTAAGCGTAGTAAAAACAGCTTGTTCTAATTCTGGTTCATCAATAATAACCATGGTATTAATTAAAAAAACATTCTTAATGATGGGTTCTTCGTACTTCCAAAGAATTTTTGAAGGCTCTTTTATGAAAAGTTTTCCGCTGTATTGTATTTGCTGATCTGCATTATTTATAATCGTTTGTTTAAAATCCGCTTGAATTGATTTCAAATTTTTAAATTCTAGGGCCTGTAATGAGCTAATAATTACAAAAACATTGATAATAAGTACTTTATAAAACATATTTTAACCTTTTTTGCTATATAATCTCTGCGATTATAACAAAAAGGAATTAATTTTATGTTAAATATTTTCTCAAAAATTTTTGGTACAAAAAATGACAAAGAAGTAAAAAAATATCTTAAAAAAGTAGCACACATAAATGCTTTGGAAGAAAAATATAAAAAACTAAGTGATGATGAATTACAAAAAGAGTTTGAAAATATTAAAAATGATGTTTTAGAAAACAATAAAACATTAGATGACGTAATATACGATACCTTTGCAATTACAAGAGAAGCTAGTATAAGAACGCTTCAAATGAGACATCATGATGTACAAATAGTTGGTGGTTTGGTTCTTAATGATGGAAGAATAGCTGAAATGAAAACAGGTGAAGGTAAAACATTAGTTGCTACTTTAGCTGTTGTTTTAAATGCTATTACTAAAAAAGGTGTTCATGTTGTTACTGTAAATGATTATCTTGCATCAAGAGATGCAAAAGAATTAGCACCTTTATATAATTTCTTAGGTTTTACTATTGGAACTATTACTGCTGATATCAGAGACGAATTAGCAAGAAAAGAAGAATATAACTGTGATATTACGTATGGAACAAACAATGAGTTTGGTTTTGATTATTTACGTTCTAACATGACTCTAGACATTGAAGAAAAAGTTCAACGAGAGCACAGTTTTGTAATTATTGATGAAGTGGATTCTATTTTAATTGATGAAGCAAGAACACCTCTAATTATTTCTGGACCTACGAATCAAAAAGGTATTGATTATTCTCAAGCGAATAAAATAGCGCTTAGTTTAGAGCAAGGTGAGATTATTGAGCCTAAGAGTGCGGATGAAAAAGTAATACATACAAAAGATTTTATTGTTGATGAAAAAAACAAGGCCATTTTAATTACAGATGATGGAATTGAAAAAGCAGAAAAACTTTTTGAAGTAGATAATTTATATTCACTTGATAACGCTAAATATTCACATCACTTAGATCAAGCGCTAAAAGCAAACTATATCTTTGAAATTGATGTTGATTATGTTGTAAATGACAATGAAGTTGTTATTGTTGATGAATTTACTGGAAGATTAAGTGAAGGTAGAAGATTTTCAGATGGTCTTCATCAAGCATTGGAAGCTAAAGAAAATGTTTCTATTCAAGATGAATCTCAAACCTTAGCTGATATTACTTTCCAAAATTATTTTAGAATGTATGACAAATTAGCAGGTATGACAGGAACAGCACAAACAGAAGCAACTGAGTTTGCTGAAATTTACAGTTTAGATGTTGTATCTATTCCTACGAATTTACCAGTTACTAGAGATGATAGAAATGACTTGATTTTTAAAAGTGAAAAAGAAAAATTCGAAGCGGTTTGTAAAAAAATCCAAGAATACAATAAAAAAGGTCAACCAGTTCTTGTAGGTACAGGTTCTATTGAAAAATCTGAGCACTTACATGAACTTCTAAAAGCAGCAAAAGTTCCTCATACTGTTTTAAATGCGAAACAGCATGAAAAAGAAGGAAAGATTGTTGAAGATGCAGGTCTTAAAGCAGCCGTTACCATTGCTACTAATATGGCTGGACGTGGAGTAGATATTAAATTGTCACAAGAGATTTTAGATCTTGGGGGTTTAGCTATTATTGGAACAGAACGTCATGAATCCAGACGAATTGATAATCAATTAAGAGGAAGAGCTGGACGACAAGGAGATATTGGAGAGACTCAATTTTTCTTATCATTAGATGATAATTTACTTCGTATTTTTGGATCTGAAAAAATCAAAGGTATTATGGAGAGACTTGGAATTGAAGAAGGTGAGCACATTGAATCAGGTATGGTTACACGTGCCGTTGAAAATGCACAGAAAAAAGTGGAAACAATGCACTTTGAGAGTAGAAAACATTTACTTGAGTACGATGATGTTGCCAATCAACAAAGAAAAGTAATTTATGCTTTTAGAAATGATTTATTAAACCCTGATTTTGCTATTGAAGCAAAACTGGATGAAAACAGATTAGAATACATCACATCTTTATTAGCAAATGCGGAAATCATAGAAGGTATGCCAGCAGAAGATTTTAATTTTGATTATGTAATAACAAAATTACAAGAAGAACTGCATTTAATTGTTACAAAAGAAGATATTAAAGAAGATTCTTATGAAAACTTAGAAGATAAACTTTCAAAAATCATTAAAGAAGTGTATGAAGAAAAAATGGGAATGGCTTCTGTTGAACAAAAAAGTGAAATTGAGAGAATATTATACTTACAAATTCTTGATAATGCATGGAGAGAACATTTATACTCAATGGATACGTTAAAAACAGGAATAGGACTTAGAGGATATAATCAAAAAGATCCTTTAGTTGAATATAAAAAAGAGTCATATAATATGTTCCTTGACTTAATTGCTTCTATTAAAAATGAAATTATTAAAGTTTTATTTACCGTACAACTTCAAGCAAAAGAAGATGAAGCTTTGAATAAATTAAAAGAAGAAATGAGTGAATCACAAGAAAACATTTCAACTAATTTTGATGAAGAGCTTCTAATAGAGAAAAAAATTGCTAGAAATGAACCTTGTCCTTGTGGTTCAGGTAAAAAATACAAACAATGTTGTGGTAAAAGCGGACCTAAAAAAGGTTTAGCTGCAAGAGATTAAATGAATACAAAACTCATAAACTTCATTGTCAAAAAATACCTTCGTTTTGATAAAAAAAATCCTTTCATCTCAATAAGTGCCATTTTGGCGTTTATTGGGGTAAGTATTGGAATTATGGTTTTAATTATTACTATGGCCATTATGAATGGTACGATTAAAGATTTTGAATCAAAACTTTTCACTATGAATTATCCTTTATCTATTTATCCAAAATACGACACTGCTGTTAATCAAAAACTTTTAACTTCTTTAGAGCAAAAATTTCCAGAATTAATTTTTTCACCTTATTTATCGGCACAAACAATGATACAAAATGGCCAAGAAATGTCAGGCTCTTTGTTATTTGGCGTAATAAAAGAAAAAGAAGCAAGAATTAACTCTATTTTTAAAAAAGCAGTAGCAGGCATTGAGCTTAATAAGTATGAAATTATCACAGGCGCTGGAATTTCTGATTCTTTGCTTTTATTTGAAGGCAATAAAGCAACTGTGTATTTCACTTCGTTAAATCCAAGTGGATTTTCCATGCTTCCTAAAATGAAACGTTTTAAATACAAGGCCAGTTTTAAATCAGGTTTAAATGCTTATGACAAGTCTTATATGTACACAACGATAGAAAGCCTACAAACTATTCTAAGAAAAGATAAAAATGTTTATGATGGCATTCATATTTATTCTAAAGATGCTTTTGTTGATATCAAACGTATACAAAAAGAGCTTGATGGTACTTCTGTTGGAATTATTGGCTGGTGGCAGCAAAATGGTAACTTTTTTGCTGCTATGCAAATGGAGAAAAAAGCCTTATTTATTGTTTTATTACTTATTATACTAGTAGCTGCTCTTAATATCATTTCTTCTTTATTAATGACAGTAATGAGCAGAAGAAAAGAAATAGCCCTACTTTTATCAATGGGAACCTCTTCTAAAGAAATCAAAGCAATATTTTTACGGCTTGGGATTATTATTGGTTTTGGAGGGATTGTATGTGGGATT